>CAYRPT010000306.1:0-5641 GCA_964425895.1 uncultured Solibacteraceae bacterium
CGATCCGGCGCACTTCGCTGTCCGGCAACGGAATTCCGGGAACCACGCCGCTCGCCGGAAGGTTGCCTTCGAGCCCGGCGGCGAGAAACGGCGAGTCGGGGAGACGCTTGCGGATGGCGCTCGCAAAGACCCGGCCGGCGGCGGAGAGGGCCGGTGTGAGGAAGTACTTGGCCGAGCCCTGAACCCCCGTGTTCCGATGCGGGCTCGCGCCGTCGAGGCCGCCGGCCATCTTGGCGAGGCCGCGCGCAAGACCGAGTCCGCCACCCTCGGCCAGGGCTTCAGCCCGCGGCGCTCCACCACCCTGGTCGGTAACGAGGTTCACCACTCCACCAATGGCGTGGGAGCCGTAAAGGGACGATCCGGATCCGCGGAGCACTTCGGCGCGCTCGGGGGCGACCACCAGGAGGTCCTCCCAGAGCGGGTTCGCCGAACCCTGGGGGTCGGCGGCATCTCGCATGCGCACGCCGTCCACCAGCAAGGCTGTGTCGTGCGAGCGTAGGCCTCGGACGTGAATCGAGGTCAGACTGCCGGGCCCCTGCAATTGTTGGACGCGGAACCCCGGCACCAGCCGCAGCGATTCGGCCACGGAGAATTCGTTCCGGAGAGCAATCTCCTCGCGATCGACGAAACCGGCTGCTTTGGCGATCTCTTCGATCATCAGGGGCGTGCTGGAGGCGGTGACGATAACCTCGGTCCGCGGACTTTCCAACTCCAGTTGCACGTTTCTGATGGCGTGTTCGCCGGGGGCAAGAACGACCAGCTCGCTTCCGGCGCCGGCGAAGCCATCGGCCCGGACGGCCAGCAGGTAGCCGCCCGGAGCCAGCGACGTGAACCGGTAGGCGCCGTCCGCAGCCGTCGAGGTGGTGATGCGCGAGTTGGAAACCCGCATGTAGAGCGTGACGGTTGCCGCCGGGACGGCCCCTCCCCCGGGATCGGTCACGGATCCCTCCAACCGAGCCGACTGTTGCTCCGCTCCCGGGGCCGACACGGGTCCCAGGGCGGCGATGAAAAAGAGCAGTTGGGCGGCGCGTAACGCCGCCACGTTCGATGTGCGCATTCTTCCTGTCTCCCGCAAGAAGTCTGCCGTAGAACGCTCCAGGTAGGTCTCCTGGCTCGTGAGGCGGAGTCTGGCTCCTCACCCTTCGCCTTCCCCGGCCGCACGGACCGAGTGGCTTGTGAAGGGTTTCGGCCTCACCTACAGTGGCGTGACCGCGCCGGCTTTCGACCGGGCTTCCCTGTTATGCCCCGCGGGGCACCCGAAACGATTTTCGGACAGTGTTTCGCATGGCGCGTCAAACACCCGGCGCCGTCTTCCCGGTGAGGCGATGCAGATGATTCGCATCACTCAAAAACATGCGCCGGCTTTTCAGCGCGACCGAAACCCCTTCAGCTTATGTGCGCGCGCCGCCGCGCGTCAAGTCAATCGACTGCCCGCTCCACCAGCGAAGCCTCGGCACAGCAACCGGCGAACGTTGTGTCACGCAGAAAGGCGAACCTCAAAGGGTTCCCGACGGCGCGGCCGTGTGCTACAGTGCTGGGTTAGTATGGCATCCCGCAGCGTCAACAAAGTCATTCTGATCGGCAACCTGGGCAAGGACGCCGAGACTCGCTTCACCCCCTCGGGCGTTGCGCGCACGACCTTTCCCATCGCGACCAGCCGCCGCTGGAAGGACCAGCAGACAGGGGAGTGGAAAGAGGAGACCGACTGGCACAACGTGCTGCTGTGGCGGCAGGAAAACCTGGCGAACTATCTGACCAAGGGCAAGCAGGTGTTCGTCGAAGGCCGCCTCCAGACGCGCAGCTACGACGACAAGGACGGCAATAAGCGGTATATCACCGAAGTGGTGGCCGATGATGTCATCCTGTTGGGGGGCGCGCGCGACCAGGGCGGCGCGGAAGAGGGATTCGGCCAGCCGGCGTCCATGCCGCGGAGCGCGCAGTCTCCCCGCAGCGCGCCGGCCGGCGGTTCGGCGTCAAGCGGTCCGTCCCCCTTCGATCAGGGCATCACCGACGACGACGTTCCGTTCTAGTCTGTGCCCTGACGTTCTTTTCCGGCCTGGGCGCCGGGCAGGCTATTGCCCTTCGCAGGCGTAGCCGGACCGTCGACCGGGCGCGTCAGATTTCCGTTTCCGCCGCGGGCGCCGCCACGAGTGAGCGCCATCGGGCCGGAATTGAGGGAAACAAACGGCCTCCCGGACCGTATGACCTCACATGGCCACCCGACAGACCGACGCGCAGATTTCCGGGAAGCCGCTCCGGCTGTGGCCCGGAGTGGTCATTGTGGCTCTTCAGTCCCTGATGTGGTTCGGCCTGCCGGCCATCAAACCCGACCTCATGCTCTACGGAGTGATCGGGGGATTCGGCGGCGGGTTGGCGATCGTCGTGTGGTGGGCGTTCTTCAGCCGGGCGCAACGGGTTGAGCGTTGGAGCGCCATCGTCCTCATGGCCGCCGCCGTGGCTGCCACGCCGCGCATTCTTCACGAGTCGATTGTGACCGGGATGATGGGCCTGATGTTCTTCATGTACGCCGTCCCGGTGTTGAGCCTCGCTTTTGTGGGGTGGGCGGCGGCCAGTCGCCGCCTCGCCACCGGAGCGAGGCTCGCGTCGATGGCGGCCGCCATTCTGCTCGCGTGCGGCGCATTCGCGCTCCTGCGGACCGGGGGCATCACCGGCGACGCCGATTCGGACTTCCGGTGGCGTTGGACGGAGACCTCCGAGGAGCGTCTCCTCGCCCGGGTTCATGACGAGCCGACGGCGCTCGCGCCCGCTCCGGCGGCCAGGGGCGCTGGAACCGAACGGGCCTCGCCGCCCGCGGTCGAGATGCCCGCAGCGGCGCCTCCACCAGCTCCGGCTGAAGCCGTCGGGGAGGCAACCGCCGACTGGCCTGGATTTCGCGGACCCGGGCGCGACAGCGTCGTTCGCGGTCTTCGGATCGACACCGACTGGACGCTGTCTCCGCCGTTCGAGCTGTGGCGCCGGCCGGTCGGCCCAGGGTGGTCCTCCTTCGCGGTCCGAGGCAAGTTCTTCTACACCCAAGAGCAGCTCGGCGACGACGAGATCGTCGCGTGCTACCGCCTGGACAACGGCCAGCCCGTATGGAGACATCGTGACCCGGCCCGATTCTGGGAATCGAATGCCGGCGCCGGACCTCGCGCGACGCCCACGGTGCGCGACGGCCGTGTCTACACACTCGGCGCCACCGGAATCCTGAACGCGCTCGATGCCGGTGACGGCGCCGTCGTATGGTCGCGCAACGCGGCTTCCGACACAGGTACGGAGGTTCCGGGCTGGGGTTTCGCGAGCTCTCCTTTAGTAGTCAATGACGTGGTAGTGGCCGCCACCGCGGGCGCGCTTGCGGCCTACGACCACGATACCGGCGTTCCACGCTGGTCGGGCCCGAAAGGCGGCTGGGGCTACAGTTCGCCGCACTTGCTGGCGATCGGCGGGGTCCCGCAGATTCTGCTGTCGAACGGCGCCGGTGTGATCAGCGTCGCGCCGGCCGACGGCGCCCTTCTGTGGGAACACAAGTGGACCGGGGACGGCATTGTGCAGCCGGCCTTGACCGAGGAGGGCGACGTCCTGATCGGAACGGGTTCCGGGATGGGCAGCGGCGCCGCCGTCGGCATCCGCCGCATCGGGTTGGCGCCCGGACCCGGCGGCTGGACCGTCCAAGAGCGTTGGACTTCGATTGGGCTGAAACCGTACTACAACGATTTCGTCGTTCACGACGGCCACGCTTTCGGCTTCGACGGCGGCATCCTCGCGTGCATCGACCTTGGTGACGGCCGGCGCAAGTGGAAGGGTGGACGCTACGGCCACGGCCAGGTTCTCCTGTTGGCTGACCAGGGATTGCTGCTGGTACTGTCGGAGAAGGGTGAGCTAGCGCTCGTCGCGGCGGCCCCGGGCCAGTTCACCGAGGTTGCCCGGTTCCCGGCCATCGAAGGTAAGACCTGGAACCACCCCGCGCTGGCGGGCGATATCCTGCTGGTGCGCAACGCCGAGGAGATGGCGGCGTTCCGGCTCCCGCTCGCACGCAATTGACGCGCCCTCGCAGGCCGACGCTGTCGAGATAACCTGCCTTTGCTGTCCCTCACTTGAACGATAATGGAGCGGGAGGCTGGCCCTCAGAGAGTGTGGCTGGCCGGCTGCCGGTAACTTGGCGTGCCGCTCCGTCGCCTCCGCCAGGAAAGGGGATGCGATTGCGAAGCTTGAGTATCGTTTCTGTCGGGATCGTCGGCTTTGGCTTGTTGGGCTCGGCCGGTTGTGGCCCCGCGGGCACGCCAGGCGCTCCGGGAGGAGGCGGAGAACGGACCCCGGCGGCGCCGGTCCGGATCGCCAAGGTCAGCCGGGCCGACCTGCCCTACGAAATCCAGGCCATCGGAAACGTGGAGGCCTACTCCAGCGTGGACGTCAAGTCCCGTGTGGACGGACAGATCGTCCACGTGCATGTCGCCGACGGGCAGGAGATCCGGGCCGGGCAGCTCCTGTTCGAGCTGGATCAGGTTCCGTACCTGGAAGCGGTTCGGCTTGCCGAAGCCAATGTCGCCCGCGACCTCGCGGCGGAGAAGCAGGCACAGGCCAACGTCGTGCGGGACGCCGCGCAGGCGCGGACGGCGCGGGCCCAGGCGGAACGATACAAGGCCCTCGAGGCTCAGGGCATCGCCGCCCGGGAGATCACCGACCAGATGCAGGCGGCCGCCGAGGCGGCCGAAGCTTCACTAGCGGCGAACCAGGCCGCCGTGGAAAGCGCCAGAGCCGCGCTCCGGGCTGACGAATCCCGGCTGGCGCAAGCCCGCCTAGACCTTAGCTACACGAAGATCCATGCGCCTATCTCGGGCCGGGCGGGCTTTGTTCAAGTCAAGGAGGGGAACCTGGTAAAGGAGAATGACACGGTGGCGCTCGTGTCGATTCTGCGGGTGCGGCCCGTGTTTGTCACTTTCGCGGTGCCAGAGCAGGCGCTGGTGGAAATCCGGACTCATGGCAACGCGGGAGCGCTGCCGGTGGAGGTGGAGCCCGCCGGCCAGCCCCACCCACCGGTGGCCGGGCGGCTGGATTCCTTCGACAACGCGATCGATTCCACTACCGGGACCATCAAGCTCAAGGCCGTTTTTCCGAATGCGGACCTGCGGCTTTGGCCGGGACAGTTTGTGAACACTCGCCTGCGGCTGCGCGTGGACGGACAGGCCGTGGTGGCGCCGTCGCAAGCCGTTCAGAACGGCCCGCACGGCACGTTCGCCTGGGTTGTCCGGGCGGACGGCACGGTGGAGCCGCGAACCATCGACGTGGCCCGTGAGCACGGCGAGCAAAGCCTCATCGCCGCCGGACTCACGGAGGGAGACACCGTGGTCACCGAGGGTCATCTACGGCTCCGCGAGGGCGCGGCCGTGGAGGTGCTTACCGGGAGCCCCACCGCGGACGCTTCCCCCGGGCGCATGGAGCCGCAACCGTGAGCATCACCACGCTGTTCATCGAACGCCCGGTAGCGACCGTGCTGCTGATGTCGGCGCTCCTGATCTTCGGGCTACTGGGCTACCTTACGTTGCCCGTGAGCGACCTGCCGCCGGTGGAGTACCCGACCATCACCGTCACCGCCGGTCTGCCCGGCGCGAACCCCGACACCATGGCGTCAACCGTGGCCACG
>CAYRPT010000307.1:0-5637 GCA_964425895.1 uncultured Solibacteraceae bacterium
GTAGAGAGTGTCAGAGCTTGCGCGTCGGGCGGGACCTCGCCCAACGCATAAGTGAAATCGAGCTGCGTCGGCGACACGTTCAGGACGGGCCTGCCGACCGCGATCGAAACCGGAACCTCAAGCGGACTGTTCGCGGCCCCGGGCGCTGTGATCGTGATCTTGCCGCTGAACATGCCATCCGACGTGAGAGCCGCCGTGTCAACAGATACCGTCAGTTCCTGGGGCGTCGTAGTCGCGGTGCCGCTTACCGGCGCAACGGACAGCCACGCTCCGCCTGACGCGGTCGACGCTGCCGCGGCAAACGACAGCGTATCGCTCGCCCACAGGCTGAGACTCTGGGGCGGAACTGCGGGTCCGCCTATCGCATAAGAAAACGCGAGCGAGGCGGGGTTGACACTAAGCTCCGCCAGCGCTGTCACGTTCAGCATCACCGGAATGTTCTTGGTCAACCCCTGGCCCAGGTCGACCGTGACGGTGCCCTCGCAGGTTCCGGCGCTCAGTCCCGATGGATTCGTCGTGACCGTCACCTGCGTGTCGGTATTGCCTGCGGAAGGCGAAACCGTCAACCAGCCGCTGCCGCAGGAACTCGTCGTTTTCGAGGTCGTATACGAGCGCGGCCAGGAGGGGCTCTCGGTGAACGAAACGTTTTCGGTGAGCGGTGTCGTGCTGCCCTGCTCGGCGGACTTCGTAATCGACGTGGGGTTCGTGGTCACCGTCTGGCTGTCCCCCGTACCGGACACCGTAGTGTTGGAGACCACCAGCCTGGTCGTCGCTCCCAGGAGGATGTAGGTGACGGTGCCGGAGGCAGACCCTGAGGTGACCGGGGTCGTGCCGCCGGTGACGATCCTTCCCGGCGACACCCCTAAAGCGGCGCCCCAGGTGTTCAGAACAGTGCAATCCGAGAACCCGATCCCGTCGTTGCCCGTGACGTTATCCCTGATAAAGACGTCAGCCCCGGGCGAGCTGCAGTTGAAAGGGCCGGTCAACCCCGGCTTCGTCGTGGCCAACGTGATCGAGGTGACGTCATTGTAGAGGCCTTCCGACGCGGATGAGGTCGTGGTGAGAGAGCTCGGCGAACCCAGCGTGGCGACAACCGTGAAGTTGAAGCCGACCATCCCCAGCGGATCCGTACCGCTTTGGACGCTGTCAAACTTGCCGGTGATGGTGTAGGTGCCACCCGCGAAGGCCGGTCCGGCGGAAAGAACAACCACCAGGACGCACATCAGCCCTATTCCTGCGAAGGATCTCATCAATGATCTCCCCTCTCGACTGAAGTCTAGCAATCTCTTTCGGATCCGAGAACCCACCAGCGTTCTAGCCGGACGTCATGGCGGTACTAGAACCAGTCCACCTCGGCTGATGCCCTCCGCATCCCCGGGCGCGCGGTCCTCGATGCCGAAACGCTTCTTCCCAGTTTAGCTCGGATCCGACAGCGCCCCATGCGGCGGCCGGCACTCGTCCCTCGATGGCCGCCCGGGCTGAGGTGACCGAATTTTATTTCGCTTCGAGGAGATGTCATTTCTTTTGAGTATGTTGCGATGGGGTCGAGGCCGCCGGCGGGCAGGCTGCACGTCGCTCCTAGAACGATTCTATGGGACCCGCCAATCGCAACCGAGCGCGGGTGGGTGGCAACCGTCACGGCAGGAAGGGGATAGGCCCAGCGGATCCGAGGTGACTAAATGGCGGCGCGCTCCACGCGAGAGGGTGGAGGGGGCCGTCTTACCCGCCACGCGGGCGGTCACGCCGGCGGCGCGCCGCGTCTAAGAGAGCGGCGGCCCACTCCGGAGTGGCCAGAGCGTGGACGTGGGTGTAGGCGGCGAAGGTCTGGCCCACCACCACGCCGTCGCGAAAGTCGTAGGCGCCCGTACCCCGCATAACCGCGCAGGCCGTTTCCGGCAGGGTCTCGGCCGGGATCACGCGCGAGTAGTGGAACTCGTGGCCGCGCAGGACCACGCCGGACGGGTAGAAAGGGTTGCCGCGGTCGACGCGCAGTTCGGCGTAGCCGTGCCCCTGGGGGCGGTCCCGGACCTCGACCTCAAATGGCAGGACACCCGCCATCGGGAAGCGCTCGCCGCGCCAGTGAACGGCCCGGGCGAGCACCATCAGGCCTCCGCATTCGGCGTAGATGGGCAGGCCGTCCGTGGCTCGGTGGCGCAGGGATTCAAGGAAGCGCCGGCTGGCCGCCAGCCTGGCACCGTGCGTCTCCGGAAAGCCGCCGCCGATGTAGAGCGCGTGGATATCCGGCGGAAAGCCCGTCCCTTCCATGGCGCGGACCGGCGCCAGCTCCGCGCCCGCCGCGGCGAGCGCCTCCAGGTTCTCCGGGTAGTAGAAGGTGAATGCCGCGTCGGAAAGGTACGCGATGCGGAGGCCGCGCCCGTCGGGGATGTCCGGCGGCGCCGCGGCCGGAGGCGGCAGCGGCGGGGCTTCGCGGGCGATGGCTTCGATGGCCGGGAAGTCCAAGTGATCCTTCACCAACTCGAGCACGCCGGCGCGGACCTTGTCGATGTCAGGGTGCTCTTCCGGGATTACCAGCCCCAGGTGGCGGCTTGGTAACAGGGCCTCGTCCCTGGCTCTGGGGAGCGTGCCGACCACGGGCACGCCGGAGGCGGCTTCGATCGCCTCCCGCAGAACCCTTTCCTGCCGCGCCGTCCCGACGCGGTTCAGAACGACGCCGGCCAGGCGCAGCTTCGGGTCGAGGTACTGGCAGCCCAGCACGAAGGCGGCGGCCGTGCGTGTCACCTTGGTCGCGTTCAGCACGAGGAGGACCGGCGCCCGCAGCGTCTTGGCGAGCTCGGCGGTGGAGTGGGAGCCGTGGGCGTCGACGCCATCGAAAAGCCCGCGGTTGCCTTCAATGACGTTGAGCCCGGCGGGCTGGGCGTGGCGCAGGAAGGAGTCGAGGGGCTTCTCGAAGCCCATGAGGTAGGTGTCGAGGTTCCGCGCCGGCCGGCCGGCGGCCCAGCGGAGCCAGGCGGGGTCGATGTAGTCGGGGCCCTTCTTGAAGCCCTGGACCTCGAAGCTGCGTTCCGCTGCGAGGAGGATCAAGCCCAGCGAAACCAGTGTCTTGCCGGAATCGCCGGCGAGTCCCGCGACCACGACGCGAGGCGGACGGCGCTGAGGTGGGGGATCGGGCAAATCCCAGGCTAACATCATCGAGATACGTAGCCGGGCCACACTGTGGCCACGGGCCGATTCGTGGAAAAGCAAGCACCGTTGGCACGTTCCAGGGAAACGATGGCGCCTGTTCCCGAATAAGCCGGTCCCCGTCGTGGACGCGTTTCTTACCGTTTCGTTGCAGATGCAGGGCTTAGCGGCGCAGTGATTGCGGTCCGACACTTGACTTCGAAGTTCTTGAACGGAGTAAGTCCTTTGTTTTCAGCGTGAAAAAAGGTGGCTCCCCACAAAACGCAATACGTACCTCTCCGCCGTTCCAATCTGGCGCTCCGCCAGTGATCATGCTATACTCAATTAATGAGTAAACGTCTTCAGGTACTGCTTCCCGATCCCGAAATGACTGATATCCAGCGCTTGGCCAAACGTGAGCGTTTGACCGTGGGTGAGTGGGTCCGCCGGGCGCTTCGGGACGCGCGCGCGCGTCGGCCGGTGATTGACCCTGAAACGAAGCTGAAGGCGGTTCGGCGCGGTGCGCAGTACTCGTTCCCAACCGCCGACATCGATCAGATGCTGAGCGAAATCGAGCGAGGGTACCAACGTTGATCTTCGTTGATTCCAACATCCCGATGTACGTCATCGGGGCAGACCATCCTCACAAGAGCGAGGCGCAGGTTCTGCTGGAACGGCTGATCGCGGCCGGACAACGCCTCGTGACTGACGCCGAGGTACTGCAAGAGATCCTTCATCGGTATGCCGCCATCGGAAAACGGGAAGCGATCGGGCCGGCGTTCCAACTACTGCTGGAAATCGTGGACGACGTTCTCGCAATCGAGAAGGCTGACGTCTTACGGGCGGGTGAGATCGCCCAGAATCGCGCACTGCTATCTGCCCGCGACAGCGTCCACATCGCGGTCATGGAGCGGCACGGGGTCCGATCAATCCTCAGCTTCGATGCAGACTTTGACCGCTGGCCGGGGCTGAAGAGGATCCATACGATCTGACGGATTCTCCGGTTCCGCATTAGTCTAGAACAAGACTCTGCCGATGCCCTTACTCGTCGCCTTGCTCCTCCTGGTTGCAGGGGCGCAACCCGCCGACTATGCCGCTCCCGCCGGCGACCAGGCGGCGATGCCCCGTCCCGGCGCCATCACGGTTCTCCCGGGTGGACGGCTTCTCGAACCGCATGGGCGGCAGTTTGCCACCGGTCCAGGTCCTCTGGGAATCGCCGTGAGTCCGAGGGGCCGGTACCTGGTGACGGCGGATAGCGGTCCGGAGTCGTTCTCGCTGACGCTGTTCGAGCAGTACGAACCCGGGCGGTACCGGGTGCGGCAGGTGGCGCCGCCGGCAGCGGGTTCGAAAGAGGCGGAGCAGGAGCCGTGGCGGGCCGTGCACCTCGGGGCAGCTTTCCGGGATGAGCAGGAGGCCTTTGTCAGCGAAGGCGATTCCGGCCAGGTGCGGCTCATCGATCTCCGCAACGGCCGGACGCGGCAGTACTTCGAGCTCAATTGGGGCGGGGCACGGGACAGCTTCCCGGGAAACCTGGTGTTCGACCGGCCGCGCGGGCTTCTGCTGGTGGCCGACGAGGCGAACTCGCGGGTGGCCGTCTTCGACGTGGCGAGCCGCCGCATGGTGTCGTCGGTCGCGGTGGGCCGGCTGCCGTTCGCGATGGCCTTGGCGCCGGACGGGCGGCGTCTGTACGTCACCCACGCCGGCATGTATGATTTCCACCCCGTGCCGGGAGCGCAGGCATCGCTGGGCCGATCGACCGGCCTCGCGTTTCCGGCGTTCGGCGTGCCGTCGCTCGAAGCGCGGAACGGGGCCCGTCGCGATACCGAGGCCGGCCCGGTGGATGTACCCGGGCTGGGCGATCCGGACGCTCCCGAATCGAACTCTCTGGCAATTATCGACATCGAGGACGCAAGGCAGCCCAAGGTCCTACGGTATGTGCGGACCGGCAAGCCCCTGGGCCGATCCCGTTTTGGCGGGAGCATCCCGCTGGGTGTGGCGGTCTTGGACGACCGGATCTACGTCGCCAACACCAACCAGGATTCGATCACCGTCATCGACGCCCGTACGCTCGAGCCTGCCGGAGAGATAGAGATCCGCGTGCCCGGCCTGGAAGCGCTGCGGGGCGTGATGCCCGCGGGGATGGACACTCACCGCGGCACGCGCTGGCTGCTTGTCGCCGAAGCCGGCATCAACGCCGTCGGCGTCGTCGATACGCGGCAGATGCGTGTCATCGGCCACATCCCGGCCGCGTGGTATCCGGTTCGCGTGATGGTTCACGAGGATGATGTCTACGTCGTGAACGCCATGGGCCACGGGGCGGGCGCCACGGCCAACCGGATGATCGGCTTCCGGGAGCGAACGGGGCGGACGGGGGGTGCGGTGACCCTATTTCCCGTCCCGGCCGTTCGCGACCTTCCCCGGCTCACCAGCCGGGTTCTCGAAACCAACGGCTTCGTTCCGCTGAAGCAGACGGCGCCGCGGCCGGAGTATCCCGCGGACGTGCGGCACGTGGTGCTG
>CAYRPT010000308.1:0-5593 GCA_964425895.1 uncultured Solibacteraceae bacterium
GGTCTTCTGGGACGAAATGAAGTTCGCCGTGGTAATCCGGGTGCCGGTTCCAAGATTTCCAAGGAGGAAGGTGGCCATTCCGTCGCCGGTCGGACCGGAGAAGCCCGTGCCCGCGGAGGTATAGTCGATCGGGAAAACCATCCGGCCTCGCGGAGAAGGCACCTGGAAGAACGGGAAGCCGATGGGGCGATATTCGAACCCCCACTTCATGGCGTGCCCGCCTTTGTTGACGGACATGTTGAACACGAAATCCCAGACGTTGTTGTACTCCTGGGTCGGGAGCCACTCGGAACCGCCCACGTCACTATAGTTACTGAAGCCGATTGAAGGCAGCCCGCCGTTCTGGCCAAACCAATCCAAGGGATTGATGCCGCCTATGCCGGCTTCGCTGAACGCATCCGTAGTGGAGTTGGCCTGCACCCGGGTGGTGACAAGTCTGCTGTAGGCGAGGCGGGTCTCGGTGATCACCGTCGGCGACCACACGCGGGTCCAACTCACCATCGCGTTCCGGCTCTTGTTTTCCTCCGTTTCGCCTGCGAATCCGCCAGCGTCAAGCAGGCCGGGCAGCGGCGGTGTCTGGAACTTGGATTCCTCCGACCAACTCACGCTGCCGAAGAGCATGTCGTTGTCGCTCAGGCGGTAGTCGAGGCGCGCGTCACCCTGGTCATTCTGCTGCCGGCCGGAGGTGACGACGATGTAGTTGTTCGAGTTCGCCGCCAGACGTTCCCCAAGATTCTGGTTGGGGTTGGGGAACTGGTTGATCAACTTGAACGCCGCCGGGTCAAACATGGACTGGGGAATTTTGTTCCCCGCGAATGGCTGCCGGACCCTCAATCCATTGACGATCTGCTCTGTCGTCGGATCGTAGATGGCGCCCTCCGAGACCGGGTTACCCAAGGCGTTTGTCCCAACGATCCGGCCGCTCAAAATCCGCGAGAAATCGCCGCTCTTGAACTCCGGCCACGGGATGCTGCGGGTGAACGTGTTGCCGAGACCGGAAACCGCTCCGCCGGTCGACCGGATGCGAGTCCCCTGGTAGTCGGCGAACCAGAACAGCTTGTCCTTGATGAGGCGGCCGCCGGCCGCCACGCCGAACTGATTCTGCTTGAACGGCCCTCGCGCTTTGCCTGCCCGGTTGTTTTCCCACTTGTTGGCGTCGAGCTTGTCGTTTTGAAGATTCTCGAACACCACCCCGTGGAAGTCGTTCGTGCCGGACTTGATGGTCACGTTGATGACGCCGCCGGCGCCTCGCCCGTACTCGGCGTTGTAGCCGTTAGTGAGGACTTTCATTTCGCCGATGGCCTCCACTGACGGCCCGATCACATATGCTGTCTGGTTGATGAAATCGATGACGTTGACGTTATTGTCCACGCCATTCAACAGGAAGTTGTTCTGCCCGTTGGAGCGGACGCCATTCGCGGAAAATGATCCGCCCGCCGCATCGCGCGCGCCCGGCTCGCCGCGCACCACCGAAGGCGACAGGCGCGCCAGGTAGGAGAACTTGCGCTGCCCGCCGAGCGGCAGCTCTGACGTATTCCGGGATTGAATCGTCTGCCCGATGATGGTGCTCTCCGTCTGCAAAGCCGGGGGAGCCGCCGAAACCTCAATCGACTCGGCGACCTCACCCACCTCCAGGGTGATGTTCGCCTGAACGCGGTCACCGGCGGTGAGCGTCACGTTGCGCTGCACACTCCGCTTGAATCCCGCAGCCTCGACCGCCACGCTGTAGATGCCGGGCTTCAAGGCCGGACGGATGTAGTTCCCCTGCTCGTCCGTTTCCACTTTGTAGGCCAGCGAGGTGGCGTCTTCCGTGATCGTCACCGCGGCGCCCGGGATGACGCCGCCGGTCGGGTCCGTGACCGTGCCGACAATTGTTCCAAGATCGCGCTGGGCGAAGGCCGGAAGACCAACGACAAGAAGCGCCACAGCGAAAAACACAGACAACCGAAGTTTCATAACCAACCTCTTTCAACCCCCTGCCTGTTCTCGCAGGGCCCGCACCCACTACCCCTTGGCCGGAGCGCACGGCCGTCAACGCCACGGCCCGGCTAGCTAGCTTTGGATTCTATATCAGGTTGCGGCCAAGGTCAAGACCGACTTGAACTTTCCGTATCATTTGCCATCTGTTACTTGACCCGGGCCCAGCGCTCCGGCCCGCGCCAACGTGGGGCAATTCGGATACCGCCTCCTGACGGAAATCGGCTGGCTCAACCCTTCCGCTCGAGACCAAGTCGTTTGGAATCAAATTCTTCCATGAGTTCGCCTACCCCCCGAACACCCGCTCGAAGATCCGGTCCACGTTGGCAAGCTGGCGGTCGACCGAGAAGCTCCTGGCCAGTTGCTCGGAGCTGAGCAACGCCCGGATTTCAGCGTCGTCGGCCACCAACTCCCGGAAATTGGCGTCTTCGAGCCAGGCCTTCATCGCGTGAGCCTGCACCAGTTGGTAGGCACGCTCGCGCAGCATGCCGGCGGCGGCCAGATCCAGCAACAACTGCCCGGAGAAGACGAGCCCGCCGGTAGCGTCCAGGTTCTTCTTCATCCGGTCCGTATCCACCCGCATACCGCGGACCAGCCAGATCGTTCTGGCAAGCAGGTAGTCAGTCAGAATCGTGGAATCCGGCAGGATCACCCGTTCCACCGACGAGTGCGAGATGTCCCGCTCGTGCCAGAGGGCGATGTTCTCGAACGCCGCCTGCACATTGGCCCGGACCACCCGCGCGAGCCCGCAGATCTGTTCGCAGACGATGGGGTTGCGTTTGTGAGGCATGGCGGAAGAGCCTTTCTGCCCTTTGCCGAACGGCTCCTCGGCCTCCCGGACCTCGGTCCGCTGGAGATGCCGGATCTCGAGGGCGATTTTCTCGAGCGTGGCCGTGATCAGCCCGAGAGCCGCCACGTAGGCGGCGTGCCGGTCCCGGGAGATCACCTGGTTGGTGATGGCCGCGGCCTTCAGGCCGATGCGCTCGCAGATCCGCTCCTCGGCCTCCGGACCAATATGGCCAAAGGTGCCCACCGCGCCCGAAGTCTTGCCGACGCGCATCTCCTCGGCGGCGCCGGCGAAACGCCGGCGGTTGCGGACCAGCTCGTCGTACCAGATGGCGACTTTGAGGCCGAACGTGATCGGCTCGGCGTGCACGCCGTGCGTCCGCCCCACCTGGACGGCGTGCCGGAACTCGAAGGCCCGGTCTTTGAGGATGGCGCTCAACTCATCCACCTTGTCCAGGATCAGCTTCGAGGCTTGGCGGATTTGGAGCGCCTGGGCGGTGTCGACGACGTCATTGGAGGTCAGCCCGTAGTGCAGCCAGCGGGAGGCCGACGCCGCTCCGGCGGCGGCCATGGTCTCCGAGACCGCCGTGGTGAAGGCGATCACGTCGTGCTTGACCTCCTCCTCGATCTCCAGGATCCGCTCCAGCTTGAAGCCGGCGTGCCGCCGCAGCAGGGCCGCGGCCTCGGCCGGGATCTCGCCGAGCTCGGCGCGCGCTTCGCTGGCGGCCTGCTCCACCTCGAGCCATGGACGGTACTTGTTTTCGAGACTCCAGATGGCGCCCATCTCCGGGAGTGTGTAACGGTCAATCATTTCGGTTCTCCATAAAGTACGGACCGGCCCTGTCGCGGCTACTCCAACTCGAACACCATGCTGGGACGGCGGGGCTCGGCCACCACCAGCCGCGTTCCCAGCGCGCGCCGGTCGAGCGCCTGTTGCGCCGTCACCCGGACGATCTCCGGATGATTGTTCTGTTCGCTCAGGTGGCCCAGCACGAGAGTTCGCGTCGACGAAGCCAGCGCCTCAAGAATGAACTCCGAGGCCAGGTCGTTCGAAAGATGGCCCTTGCGACCCATGACGCGCTGCTTCACCGGCCATGGGTATGGGCCCACCTTGAGCATCTCGATGTCGTGGTTCGACTCCAGGATCAGGAAGTCGGTGCCGCGGAGGTGGTACCTTACCGAGTCCGGGATGTAGCCGAGATCCGTGGCCAGCCCGACCTCAAGGCCCTCGGCGCGGAAACAGAAGCCCACCGGATCCACGGCGTCATGGGGGATGGTGAAGCTCTGGATCGCAATGCCGCCGATCGAGAAGCTGCTCCCCGCGGAGAACTCGCGCAGCTCCGGTTGGAAAGCCTCCCAGGCGATGGTGCGGGCGGTGTGGTCCGTGAGATAGATCGGAACCTTGCCGTTCCGGATGCGCCTGGCGATGGGCCCGAGACAAGAGACGTGATCGGAGTGCTCGTGCGTGATCAGGATCGCGTCGAGCGCTTCGGGGTCCTCGCCCGCCTGGTGCATGCGCTCAAAGGCGGCCTTGCGGCTGATGCCGGCGTCCACGAGGAGCCTCGTATTTCCGGCCCGGACAAACGTGCAGTTTCCCGCGCTGCTACTCGCCAGAACGCAAACCTTGATAATGGCGGGCCTCCCTGGAACTCTTCCTTGTAACAGGAAAACGGCGCGCTCCACAAGCCGCGTCCGGGATACAATCCGGGGAAGCGCGGACGCCTCCCCGCAGCCGTGCGGGGAGGGCCGCCGGATCCACCATGAAGATCACCAAGGTTGAAGCCATTTATCTCCGGCAGAAGCAGGTTCGTGAGCTGTGCGACAGCGGCCAGGACGCCCTGATCGTCCGCGTCGAAACCGACGCGGGCATCACGGGCATCGGCGAGGTCGACTCGAATCCGATGGCCGTCAAAGGCGCCATCGAGGGACCGTTCTCCCACACGACAGCCACCGGCCTGGCCCACGCGGTGATCGGCGAAGACCCATTCGAGACCGAACGCCTGTGGCACAAGATGTACCGCGCCAACATCTATGGTGGGCGTCGCGGCGTGGGCATGCACGCCATCAGCGGTATCGACATCGCGCTCTGGGACATCAAGGGCAAGGCGCTGGGGCTCCCGGTGTGGAAGGTGTTGGGCGGCGGCTTCCATAAAAGCATCCGGTGCTACGCCAGTTCGTTATTTGGAGAGACCCCGGAGAAAACCGGCGAGCTCGCCCGGCGCTACCGGGACCAGGGGTTCACGGCGGTGAAATTCGGCTGGGATCCGATGGGCCGTGACGAGAAAACCGACATCGCCCTGGTGCGCGAAGGCCGGCGGGGGCTGGGCGACGACGCCGACCTGCTCATCGACGCCGGTCTCGTCTGGGACGCCAAGACCGCGTTGCAGCGGGCCATCTCCTTTGCCGAACACAAGATCTTCTGGCTTGAGGAACCCCTGCGGCCGGACGACTATGAAGGCTACCGCAAGCTGTCGGAATCCACCCCGGTCCGCATCGCCGCCGGCGAGGAGGAGAGCAACCGCGCGTCGTTCCTTGAGTTAATGGACCGCGGCCGGATCGACGTCGTCCAAGTGGACCTCACGCGCTGCGGCGGCTTCACCGAAGCCATCAAGATCGCGGCGCTCGCGTGGGATCGCGGCCTGCCGGTGGCGAACCATGGGTTCACCACTTATGTGAACGTCACCGCCGCCCTACACTTCCTCAACTCCATCCCGAACACCCTGATCTGTGAGTTCGTCGCCGAGGAGGAGACGGACCTGCGCGAGTCACTCACCCGGCAGAGATTGCGGGCCCGCGACGGTTATCTGGACATTCCCGACGCGCCCGGTCT
>CAYRPT010000309.1:0-5589 GCA_964425895.1 uncultured Solibacteraceae bacterium
CGGCGAACGAGACGACCACGTGATTCGTGATCCGCTTACACTTCGCACAGAAGTCGTCGATGTCGTCACCGAGTCGTAAGGCCCGCATGGCTCAATCCGCCTGGTTGGTTGCCGCCAACGAGTATATCGGATTTCGACGCGTTTCCGCCGCTTTGGAGCCGCGCGCAGCGTATCATCAGCTTATGCGCGGCCAGTGGGTGCTGATGGGAGCCGTGGCTTTGCTGGCCGGGGCTCTGGTGGGCGCCATCTCCTACTGGTGGCGGCAGCGGCCGGCCACCAGAGAGGAAGCGTCGCCCCCGGCGACGGCGCTGCAAACGGCGGAGGTCCGTGTGGAAGGAGTAATCGGGACGAGGAATGTCGTCTCGATTCCGCCGCCCATCCCCGGCACACTGGAGATGGTGTTGGTGGATGTGGGCGTCGAGGTTCACGAGGGCATGTTGCTGGCCCAGATTTACAACACAGCCATCGAATCAGAACTGGCGCTGGCGCAAACGGAGCTGGCCGACGCCGAATCCGCGGCGAACCAGGCTGAGAGCGTACTAATGTCGGCCCGGTTGGAGGCTTCGCGGGCAGCGGCCGATCTGGCGCGCGCCAGGGAGGATTTCGAAGCGGCGCGGCGCAACGCCGAGAGACAGCAACTGCTGTACCGCAAAGGCGCCACGCCGCGGCAGGTGTACGACAAATACGATGCGGAGTTCCGGGCGAGGCGGCAAGAACACGACACAATCGCCGCCGCTTCAAAACTGGTAAGCGACAAGGTAGCCGAGGCGGAGCGCGGTCTTGATGAGGCCCGGCGGAATGTGGAGCGGATCCAGCGGGAGATCGAGGACATCAACAGGGACGTGGCCGCGTCACAGGTGATTTCTCCGGTTAACGGCGTGCTCACCGCGATGGCCGCGCGGCAGGGCGAGGAAGTGCAGCTCGGCATGGAGGCTTTGTTCCAAATCGCCACGGACCTGTCGCAGCTTACTGTGAACCTCGACCCGTCTCCGGCGGAGATGGAATACCTCAAGCCCGGCCAGTCTGTCCTTATCTACGTTGCCGAGATGGGCGGCGAGCCGATCGAGGGCAGCATCACCCAGATGAGCGTGGGCCGGGCAGTGGTGGAGTTTTCCAGCCCGAACCCGGCGATCCGGCCCGGGCTGACCGCGCAGGTCGTCGTTCGCGTCCCGCGCTGAGTCGGAGACGTGCGCGACCGGGCTACAGCGACGCCTCGAAGAGCCGCCGCGCGACCCGATGCTATAGTGCGTATGAGACGGGGGAATGCAGAGGCTGGCGATCGTATGTTGCGTGCTGGGATTGTCCGGCTGGATTGCGGACCTTGCGGGCCAGGGAATCGAAGGCATGGCTTCCCGCGGAGTGAAGGCGGCTTCGCGGCGTCCCTTCTCCGGCCTGCCCTTCGCCGCGCAGTTCGTGGATGTGGCGCGCGAAGCGGGCCTTCGGGAATCGGTCATCTACGGTGGAGTCCACGGGCGGGATTACATCCTCGAGGCAATCGGCACAGGGGCGGCATTGTTCGACTACGACGATGACGGATGGCTCGACATCTTCCTGCCGTCCGGGACCCGTCTCAAGAACCCGCCTCCCGGCGCCACGAATCGTCTCTATCGCAACAACCGGAAGGGCGGCTTCACTGACGTCACCGCCGGTTCGGGTCTGGAGCGCGCCGATTGGGCCTCCGCCGTCACCGCGGGCGACTATGATAACGACGGTGACGAAGATCTCTTCGTCACCTACTTCGGCCCGAACAGCCTCTACCGCAACAACGGCGACGGAACGTTTACCGACGTAGCGGCTTCCGCCGGGCTTCACGACAAGACGCCTCGATGGGGGGCCGGATGCACCTTCCTCGACTACGACCTTGACGGCGACCTGGACCTCTTCGTCTCGCGCTACCTGCGCTTCGACTTCGAGGCGATTCCGCGAAAGGGCGTCGCGAACTGCAACTGGAAGGGCGTGGCGGTGCACTGCGGTCCGCGTGGCCTGCCGAAGGCGGAGCACTCGCTGCACCGTAACAATGGAGACGGGACCTTCACCGACGTCACCGGCGCCTCCGGCATCGGCGCGGCCGATCCCGGCTATGGACTGACGGCCGTGAGCGCCGATTTCAACGCCGACGGCTGGCCCGATATCTATGTCGCCTGCGACAGCACGCCGAGTCTTCTTTTCATCAACCAACAGGACGGCACTTTCGAGGAGGAAGGCCTGCTGCGCGGGGTCGCGTTGAGCGACGACGGCATGGAGCAGGCTGGAATGGGCGTGGGCGTCGGCGATTTCGACACCGACGGCGATTTGGATATCTTCAAGACCCATTTCTCGGGCGATACGAACACCCTCTACCGGAACAACGGGCAGGGCGATTTCGAGGACATCACCGTAGGGGCCGGTCTTGCGGTGGAAACCCGCTTCGTGAGTTGGGGCGCCGGGATGTTCGACCTCGACAACAACGGTCTGCCCGACCTGTTCTGGGCTACCGGCGATGTGTATCCGGAGCTGGAGCAGAAGCTCCCGCACCTTCCGCTGCGCACGCCGCGGGTCCTCTTTCGCAACATCGACGGCGCACGCTTCGAGCAACTGCTCACCGAGGCCGGACCGGCTGTTTCCGCCGCCCATTGCAGCCGCGGGGTGGCGTTCGGTGACTATGACAACGACGGCGACCTCGATGTTCTGATCGTCAACCTCAATGAACCCCCTTCGCTGTTGCGCAACGACCTGCCGGGCGGCAGCCGCTGGATCAAGGTGCAACTCATCGGCGGGCGCTCGAACCGGAGTGCCATCGGGTCAACTGTGAAGGTCCGTTACGGCTCTCGGGTACAAGCCCAGGCCATGGTCGCTCAATCCAGCTTCTATTCGGTATCGGACCACCGTCTCCATTTCGGGCTGGGCCAGGAGGCATCGGTGGATATCGAAGTAGTCTGGCCCAATGGAGTCTCGCAGTCGCACCGGAGGATCGAGGCGAATCGCCTGGTGGTCATCCGGGAAGGCGATACCGAAGCGAAGGTGAGCCGGCTCGGGCCAGGGGATGCGCCGGCCTCCGAAGGCGTCAGCAGCTCGGAGTGAGCGTATGGTTCTGCCGGGTCAACATCTCGAACCGGCGCCGGCGCCCGCTGAACGCTGTATTGCACTCGCGAAACGGTTCGTCACGGCGCTGCCGCTGTTAGGCCTGGCCTTTGTGTGCGTGCCGGCGCCCGCCGAGTCACCCGCCGAGGGCGCGGTGGCTGCCCTCAAGCGCAACGACTATCGGGCGGCGCTGGCCCTGCTCGAGCCGTTCGCCGGCGCGGGCAGCGCGGATCCCCGTATCTGGACGCTGCGCGGTATGGCTCTGAGGGGACTGGACGATGCCGTCAAGGCCCGGGAGTCCTTCGGGAAAGCGCTGGAACTCCGGCCCGATTATCTGCCCGCGCTCATGGGCGCCGCCGAGATCGATTTTGAGGCGCGGAGCCCCGCAGCGGAGGCGATGACACGGCGCATCCTCGCTTTGCGCCCCGACGATCCGACCGCCAACGGCATGATCGGAGTGATCCTCGCCGGGAGAGACGATTGCGCCGCCGCCATCGATCACTTCCGCAAGAGCGAATCCACCCAGGGCGATAACCCGGTGATGCTGGAATCCCTCGGTAGTTGCCTCGTCCGCGTGCGCCGCGCCGCCGAGGCCACCGAAGTCTTTGAACGGCTCCGGAAACTGCTTCCGGACAGCGAGCGGGCGCAGTTCGGGCTCGGCTTGGCCTATCACGAATCCGGCCGCCCCGAGCAAGCCCTCGAAGTCTTGCAGCTCATGGCCGCCCGGGACCGCCCCCGGCCCGCCGTGCTCGCGCTCACGGCCGAAGTACTCGAATCCCTTCATCGCACGCCCGAAGCGCTCGCCGCCCTTCAGAAAGCCGTGAAGCTGTATCCGTTCGAAGAGCTCAACTACATCTCGCTCTCCGATCTGTGCATGGAGCACGGCTCGTATGAACTGGGGCTTGAGGTGCTGACGGCCGGAGAGCGGAACATCCCGGGCTCGGCCAGAATCCGCTCGATGAGGGGTGTGATCCTCGCGCAGTTGGGGCGCCATGAGGAGGCGGAAGCCGCCTTCACCGAAGCTTCACGTCTCGATCCCGGGGAGCAGGCCGCGGCCATGGGCCGCAGTCTGACGTTCCAGGAGACCGGGCGCCTGGAAGAGTCCATTCGCCTCCTGCGAGAGCAGCTCAAGGAGTCGCCCGGCGACGGGGCAGTCAGCTACCTGCTGGCGCAGGCGTTGATCACCAGCGGTGTCCGCCCGTCCGAGCCGGGCTTCGCCGAGGCCCGGAAGGCCCTCGAAGCCTCCCTGCGATGGGACTCGAATCAGGCAGAGCCGAGAGTGGCGTTGGGCAAGTTGCTGGTGAAAACCGGGGAAATGGAAGAGGCGGCCCGCCAGTTCGAGGCCGCCGTTAAGATTGACCCTACCAACCGGACGGCGACCTATCAGTTAATGCGCGCGCTGCACAAACTCGGCCGCGAGCAGGAAGCAGAGGAATGGCGGGAGCGGCTCCGCGGTCAGATTCAGGAGGGCATGGAGGAAGACGTCCAGACCAATCGCTACCGGTTGGTGAAATCCGGAACCGACTGAGCAGCCGCCAGATCCACGAGAATCGGGTATTCCGGCCATTCCGGAATATTCCGCACATCTCGCTTGACCGCCGCCAAGGCTTGTGATACAAGGTCAGCTAGGAGCTTTCGGGGTGCGGAAGCTCAAGGCCAACAGAGGGGCCGGGGCTATGGTCAAAGGTGCCGTTCGTGTCGTGTCGATGTTCCTCCTGGCGGTTCTCGCCGGGCAGACGGGTTGGGGCCAGTTCAGCAGCAATATTCAGGGGACGGTTTCCGATCCCAGCGGCGCGCTGATTGCCGGCGCCGCCGTCAAGCTGGTTAACAGCGGAACCGGCGTGGAACGTACCACGGAGACGAGCGCCACCGGCGTGTACCGCTTCAGTAGTCTGCCACCCGGCGACTATGAGGTGACCGCCGAGTCGCAGGGATTTCGCCCGCGCACGGTGAAGCTCACGCTGCTGACTGCGCAGACGGCCGATGTGAACATGGCGCTGGAGCTTCAGGCCGCGGCCGAGCAACTGGCCGTGATTGCGGAGGCGCCGATTCTGGCCACCGCCGATTCCCGCACCCAGGCGACCATCGAGGAACGCACGCTCGACAACCTCCCGTTGTTCGGCCGGAACATGCTGGGCCTGGCGGCGGTCGCGCCGGGTGTCACCGGGTTCGGCAATACGTCCGGAGGAGCCCCTGGCAACGCACCGGACAACTTCTCGACGGAAGTCCGGATCGATGTGAGCGCCAACGGCCGGAACTCCAGCGGCAACCAGTACACTGTCGACGGCCTGAACGTTACCAGCAACATCATTCAGGGCGTCTCGAACCTGGCACCGAATCCGGATTCGGTACAGGAGGTCGCCATCCAGACCAACACCTTCAGCGTGGAACAGGGTGTGGCAAGCTCCATGCAGGTGGCCATCACCACGAAGTCAGGGACGAACGAGTTACACGGCACCGGCAGCTACTTTTTCAACAACCAGGACATGTGGGCGCGGACCGTCTTCACCGGGCAACGCCAGCCGTTCA
>CAYRPT010000310.1:0-231 GCA_964425895.1 uncultured Solibacteraceae bacterium
CCTGATCGCGGAGAAGAAGGCCGCGCCGATGATCGTTGTGATGGACAACCTGAACGCGGTCAAGCCTGGCGAGGACGGGTCGATCTATGGTCGCCGGGGACCTGAACTGGTCCGGGCCAGGGCCGCCGCCGCGCGAGAAGGTCAAGGGGCAACGCCAGCCAGAAGGATGGGATTTCCCCCCAACTTCGGGGCGACATTCACAGAGATGATGCTCACCGATTTGATCCCCAT
>CAYRPT010000310.1:241-5576 GCA_964425895.1 uncultured Solibacteraceae bacterium
GGGAGAGCCGGGCCATGGCGGGACTCTCGATGGGCGGGATGCAGACGTTCCGGACGGCGCTGCAGAACCTCGACAAGTTCGCCTACATCGGCGGATTCAGCGGCAGTAGCGGCGGGCGAGGCGAATTCGACCCGAAGACGTCCGATAACGGGGTCTATGCCGACGCCGCCGCGTTCAACAAGAAAGTCAAGGTGTTGTTTCTGGGTATTGGCACAGAGGAAGGACCACGTACGAAGGCGTTCAGCGAGGCGCTCACGAACGTCGGCATCCACAACGTATACTTCGAGTCACCGGGCACCGCTCACGAGTGGTTGACCTGGCGCCGGTGCCTCTACGATTTCGCGCCGCGGCTTTTCAAGTAACTCCGGGCTAAGAGACCCGGCCGCGTGGCGACGCACCGGATGCCGCCCACACGATATGCAGTAGCATGGGTGTCGGTTCCCGTCATGCCGGATCAACTCTCCCAGGAGCATTTGTGAATGATGGCTTTTAGCAATGAAGTGCGGCCTCTGCGCCGGAGGCGCGCCGCCGCGCTGTTAGCGCTCAGAACCCGCCGCGATTTTCTGGCCGCCGGCGCGGCCGGCCTTGGTCTCGCAGCCTGCTCCCGCGCCCCGGAGCGCCCCAACATTGTTTGCGTCACTTGTGAAGATCTCAGCCCGGTGCTGGGGTGTTACGGCGACGCCTATGCCTACACGCCGAACCTGGACCGGCTGGCCGCCGAGGGCGTCCGCTTCACCAACGCCTTCGCCACGGCGCCGGTGTGCACGCCAGCCCGCTCCTGCCTGATCACCGGGATACACGCCGTTTCGCTGGGCACCCAGAACCTGCGGTGCGAGACACCGCTCTCCGCCGTGGTGCGCTGCCACACGGAGTTCCTCCGTGAAGCGGGCTATTACTGCACCAACAACGTCAAGGAGGACTACAATTTCCACACGCCGGCGGCGGCCTGGGACGAGTCCTCCGGGAAGGCCCACTGGCGCAACGGGCCGAAGAACCGCCCGTTCTTCAGCATCTTCAACTTCATGACGACGCACCAAAGCCAGGTGCGCTATCCGCCCGAGGAGCTCGAGAAGGTGAGCGCGACGCTGGCCCCCGAGGAGCGGCACGACCCGGCGCGAGCTCCCCTTCCGCCCTACTACCCCGACACGCCGGTTGTACGTTCCAACGTCGCCGCCCTCTACACGCAGGTGACCCGCATGGACAAGCAGGTGGGCGATATCCTCCGGCAGCTCGACGAGGACGGCCGGCGGGAGGATACGATCGTCATCTTCTACTCGGACCACGGCACCGGGCTGCCGCGGGGCAAGCGCTGGCTGCACGATTCGGGGATCCGGGTGCCGCTGATCATTCGATTCCCGGAAAGGCACCAGCGCCTCGCACCGTCGGCTCCCGGAACGGTGAGCGACCGGCTGGTCAGCTTCGTGGACTTCCCGCCGACTTTGTTGAACCTGGCGGGTTTGCCGGCTCCAGGATCCATGCAGGGCCGGCCGTTTCTGGGCGCGGATGCCGGCGAGCCCAACCGCTATGTTTTCGCGGCGCGAGACCGCGTGGATGAGGTTCTCGAGACGAGCCGCACCGTCCACGACGGCCGTTACCAGTACATCCGCAACTATCTGCCGCACCGGCCGCACATGCAACGCAGCGACTACTCGGAAATCACGCCCATCCGGAAAGAACTGCGGCGCCTGGCCCGTGAGGGCAAGCTCTCCGGCGACGCCCGGTGGCTGATGGCGCCGGAAAAGCCGCCCGAGGAACTCTACGATGTGAGCGCGGACCCGCATGAGATGCGGAATCTTGCCGCTTCGCCGGAGCACGCGGAGGTTCTTGACCGCATGCGCGGCGCCCTGCGGGAGTGGGTTCTTATGGTTCGCGATACCGGCTTCGTTCCCGAGGCCGATCTGGCAGTCCGGTCGGGTGGCGGCTCTCCCTACGACATGGCGCGCCGGGGACACGATTATCCGATCGAGCGGGTGGTGGAGGCGGCGGAGCGCGTGGGACGGGGTCCGGGGGAGATCCCGAAGCTGCGGGCGGCGCTCGGCGACCCCGACGCGGCGGTTCGCTACTGGGCCGCGACCGGCCTGGCGGCGCTGGGAACGGATGCGCGTCCGGCCCGGGAGGAACTGCGGGGCGCGGCCGGCGACAGCTCCGTGCCGGTTCGCTGCGCGGCGGCCGAAGCGCTGTGCCGGTTGGGCGAGGAGGAGAAGGCCCTGCCGGCGCTCATCGAGGCAGTGGGACAACCGGACGGCCGGGCGGCGCTCCAAGCGGCCATCGCGCTGGCGTCGCTCGGCCGAACGGCGCGTCCGGCCATTCCGGCGCTCGAAGCGGCCGTGAAGCGCGGCGGCGCGCCGGCGGAGCACTTCCGCTATGTCGAGTGGGCGCTGAACGCGGTCCGGGGGAGCGCGGGGGGCTAAGAGGAATGACTCCGGACTGGATTGTTCCCCGGCTCGGCCCGGTCTCCCTGGCGGCGGCGGTGGCGATCGCGGTCGTGCTTTGGGCCGAGGCCGGCGAGCCGCCGTGGGAGATCGCCAGCCCGGAGGCTCACGGCCTCGACAGGGCGAAGCTGGACGCGGCGCGGGAAGCGCTGGCGCGCAGACAAACGAAAGCCTTCCTGGTGGTGCGTGACAGCCGCATCGTCTACGAGTGGTACGCGGAAGGCGGCCCGGACAAGCCCCACTACACCGCCTCGCTGGCCAAGGCGCTGGCGGGCGGCGTCTCGCTGCTGTTGGCCCTCCACGACGGGCGCCTACGGGCGGACGACCCAGCGTGGGAGTACATCCCCGCCTGGCGGGATCATCCGCGCAAGTCCCGCATCACGATTCGACACCTGGCGACCCACAGCTCAGGAATCGAGGACGCGGAGCAGGACGGAATCCCGCACATGGAGCTGCCTGGGTGGAAGGGGGTTTTCTGGCGGAAGGATCCCGACCCGTTCACTCCAGCCATCCATGACGCGCCGGTTCTGTTCGCGCCCGGGACGGACTACGCCTACAGCAACCCGGGCATGGCGGCGCTGGCGTACGCGGTGACCGCGAGCCTGCGCGGCGCGCGTCACGATGACATTCGCACGCTGTTGCGGGAGAGGATCATGGGTCCGATCGGCGCATCGGACGAGGAATGGTCGATCGGTTATGGCCGGACTTACGAGGTGGACGGCCTGCGGCTCGTCGCGAATTGGGGCGGAGGTTCGTTTACCGCGCGGGCGGCAGCGCGCGTGGGGCTGCTGATGTTGCAACGCGGCAATTGGGCGGGCAGGCAACTTATCGACCCGGCGTGGGTGGAGCGTGCGACGTCATACGCCGGCACACCGCTGCCCGGCCGCGCCGGGGGCGACCCGCAGCCCGGCTCTGGACTTGCCTGGTACACCAACTTCGACCGCGTGTGGCCGAAGGCGCCTCCGGATGCCTTCGCGGGCGCCGGAGCAGGTCAGCAGACGCTCTTTGTGGCGCCCAGCCTGGGACTGGTGATCGTGAGAAACGGCGGGGCGATGACCGGCGAGGACCGCTTCTGGGGAGGGATCGAGGAGTTCGTCATCAATCCTGTTCTGCACGCGGTGACCGGCTACGAGCCGGGCGTGGGCCTGGCGGAAAAGGGGCCATATCCGCCGAGCCCGGTGATTCGCCGGCTGCGCTTCGCCGAACGCCGGTCGATCGTCCGCAGAGCGAACGGCTCGGACAACTGGCCGCTCACCTGGGCGGACGATGACAACCTCTATGCGGCGTACGGCGACGGCTGGGGGTTTGAGCCGCAATTGCCGAGGCGAAACAAGCTCAGTCTCGGCTTGGCGAAGATTCCCGGGTCGCCGCCTGATTTTCAGGGGATCAACATCCGCTCGGCCACGGGAGAGCAGTCCGGCCAGGGAGCCGAGGGGAAGAAGGCGAGCGGGATGCTGTTCCTCGATGGCCGGCTCTACATGTGGGTCCGCAACGCGGGCAACTCACAGCTCGCCTATTCGGACGACTACGGCCAGACGTGGACCTGGAACGGCTGGAAGTTCACCACCAGTTTCGGGCATCCCGCGTTCCTGAATTACGGCAGGAATTACGACGGAGCGCGCGACGAGTACGTCTACGTCTACTCGCACGACCATGACAGCGCCTACGAGGCGGCGGACCGCATGGTGATGGCGCGGGTCCCCAAATGGAGGATCCTGGAGCGCGAAGCGTATGAGTTCTTCGTCGCGCTGAAGGATGGCGAGCCGGAATGGAGCCCCGACATCGCCAAGCGCGGGGCGGTTTTCTCTCACCCGGGCGGGTGCTACCGATCCTCAATGAGCTACAACCCGGCGCTCCGGCGGTATCTGTGGGTGCAGCCTCTGGCCGGCGCTGCGGAACGCTTCTTCGGCGGGCTTGGCGTCTACGACGCGCCGGAACCCTGGGGACCGTGGACCACAGCCTTCTACACGAAGTACTTCGATGTCGGCCCGGGCGAGAGCGCCCACCTGCCCACGAAGTGGATGAGCGCGGACGGGCGCGAGATGTACATGGTGTCGTCCGGCGACGACTGCTTCACTGTGCGGCGCGTGGAGGTGACGCCCGCTCCCGCGACGGGCCGGTGAACGGAGCCGCCTACGCACTCATCGACGCCAGGAATTCGCCGTTGCTGCGGGTCTTATTCAACTTGTCGAGCAATAGTTCGATCGACTCGACCGCCGACAGCGGACTGAGCACCTTGCGCAACACCCAAACGCGGTTCAACTCCTCCTTCGGCAGCAGGAGCTCGTCCTTGCGGGTCCCGCTCTTATGGATGTCAATGGCCGGGAAGACGCGCTTGTCCACCAGCTTGCGGTCGAGGTGGATCTCCATGTTGCCGGTGCCCTTGAACTCCTCGAAGATGACGTCGTCCATGCGGCTGCCGGTGTCGATCAATGAGGTGGCGACGATGGTGAGCGAGCCGCCCTCCTCGATGTTGCGCGCCGCGCCGAAGAAGCGCTTCGGACGCTGCAAGGCATTGGAATCGACGCCGCCCGAAAGCACCTTGCCCGACGGCGGCACGACGGTGTTATAGGCGCGCGCCAGACGGGTGATCGAGTCCAGCAGAATGACCACGTCGCGCTTATGCTCCACCAGGCGCTTGGCCTTTTCGATCACCATCTCGGCCACCTGCACGTGGCGCGACGCGGGCTCGTCAAACGTGGAGCTGATGACCTCGCCCTTGACGCTACGCTGCATGTCCGTCACTTCCTCGGGACGTTCGTCGATCAGCAGCACAATCAGGGTGATCTCGGGGTGGTTCGTGGTAACCGAATTGGCGATCGACTGGAGCAGCATCGTTTTGCCGGTGCGCGGCGGCGAGACGATGAGGCCGCGCTGCCCCTTGCCGATCGGCGTGAGCATGT
>CAYRPT010000311.1:0-1108 GCA_964425895.1 uncultured Solibacteraceae bacterium
ATGCTCAAGAGCCGGCTGCTCGGTGAGAATCCCTGCAACGTGGACAAGGTCTTCCGCAAGATCAAACAGTTCGGCTTTCACGCCCGCCAGGCGGGTGGCGTCTGCGGCGTCGAGATGGCGCTCTGGGACCTCGCCGGGAAGGCCTACGGCGTGCCGGCCTGTCAGATGCTCGGCGGGAAGTTCCGCGACCGGATTCGCATCTACGCGGATACCACGCAATCCGACGATCCGAAGGTGTACGCGGAGCGGATGCGGAAGCGCATGGAGACGGGGCTTACGTATCTTAAGATGGATCTCGGCATCGGTCTCATCGAGGATACGCCTGGCACACTGACCCGTCCGCTGGGCCTCACCACCAAGGACGTCATGCAAACGCAGCACATGTTCACGGGCATCGAGATCACGCCGAAGGGTGTACAAATGATGGCCGATTACGTGGCGGCGATCCGCGAGACCATCGGCATGGAAGTGCCGCTGGCCGCCGATCACTTCGGCCACATCGGCGTCAATTCCTGCATCAAGCTGGGCAAGGCTCTCGAGCCGTACAACATGGCCTGGCTCGAGGACATGATCCCGTGGCAGTACACGGATCTCTGGAAGAAGATCACCGACTCTATCGACGTGCCGACACTCACCGGAGAGGACATCTACCTCAAGGAACCGTTCCAGGTTCTCTGCGAGAATCATGCCGTCGACATCGTTCACCCTGATCTAGCCAGCTCCGGCGGCCTGCTCGAGACCAAGAAGATCGGTGACATGGCCCAGGAATACGGCGTCGCCATGGCCATGCACTTCGCCGGCACGCCGGTGTCGTTCTTCGCCAACGTTCACTGCGCCGCGGCCACCGAGAACTTCCTCGCGCTCGAGCATCACTCGCTCGACGTACCTTGGTGGGACGACCTGGTGACGGGGCCATCGAAGCCGATCGTGCAGCGCGGCTTCGTCCCGGTACCGGAAGCACCGGGCCTGGGGGTCGAGCTGAACGAGGAGGCGGTCCGGCAGCACCTCACCGAAGGCGGCTATTGCGATCCTACGCCCGAATGGGACAACGAGCGGTCCTGGGACCGCCTGTGGAGCTTCAACCCTCCCCGGGTGAGGAAGCGGATAC
>CAYRPT010000311.1:1118-5568 GCA_964425895.1 uncultured Solibacteraceae bacterium
AAGCCTGAAGCGCATTGCGGCGCGTGGCAGGCGGCGTCGCGGAAGCGTGACGAGCGAAGGCGGCGCCGGCCGCCCCGTGCTCCGCCCTGACTTATGCCGCAACGGAGCGCCGGATTGCTGATGTATCGTCGCGCCTCGGATGGACTCGAGGTGTTTCTGGTTCATCCCGGCGGCCCCTATTGGAAGCGGAAAGAGGACGGTTTCTGGACGGTCCCGAAAGGCTTGTTCGAAGCGGGCGAGGCGCCGCTGGAGGCCGCCTGCCGCGAGTTTCGAGAGGAGACCGGTTTCACCGCCTCGGGGCCGTTCCTGCCCCTTGGCGACGTTCGCACGCGCAGCGGAAAGCTCGTGAGCGTCTGGGCCTTCGAGGGCGATGCGGATCCGGCCGCGCTGACGAGCAATGCTTTTTCGATCGAGTGGCCGCCGCGCTCCGGGAGATGGCGGGAGTTCCCGGAAGTGGATCGTGGCGCCTGGTTCTCCCTGTCCGAGGCCCGCTCGCGGATCGCCGCGGCGCAAGCGGTTTTCCTCGATCGCCTGGCGGCCGCAGTGGAGCCGGCCGCTACCGGACCCGAACCCGCGCCGTGACATACTTGTCTCGCGGAGATAGCGGGTGAGCATTCAACTGGCGGACATAAAGGCGGCGGCTGGCCGCATCAGCGCAATCGCCCACCGGACGCCGGTGGTGACGTGCCGGAGTTTCGACGCGGCGGCCGGATGTCGGGTCTGGTTTCAGTGCGAGAACTTCCAGCGCGGTGGTGCTTTCAAGATCCGTGGGGCGTCCAACTTCATCCTGTCGCTCAATGAAGACCAGCGACGGCAGGGGGTGGTGGCCTACTCCTCCGGAAATCACGCCCAGGCGGTGGCCATCGCGGCCGAGTGGGTGAAGATCAAGGCAACCCTGGTGATGCCGGCCGATGCTCCCCGGTCGAAGACCGAGGCGACCAGGGCTCACGACGCGGAGATCATCACCTACGACCGCCTGACACAGAGCCGAGAGGAAATCGGCCGCCGGATCGCCGCCGAGACCGGCGCCGTGCTCGTGCCCCCCTACGACCATCCGCTCACGATCGCCGGGCAGGGCACCGCGGCGCTCGAGTTCCTCGAATCGGCCCCGGATCTCGACGCTCTCGCTATCTGTGTAGGCGGCGGCGGGCTGATCGCTGGCTGCGCCACCGCCGCCAAGGCCCTGAGGCCAGACATCCGCATTTTCGGCGTCGAGCCGGAACTGGCCAACGACACCTATCTCAGCCTTCGCGCCGGACGCCGCGTGGAGGTCCCCAATCCACCCACGGTCGCCGACGGCCTGCGTTCTCCTTCACCCGGTGAAATCACCTTCCCCATCATCCAGCGGCACGTCGAAGACATCTTGCTGGTCACAGAGCAGGAGATCAAGGACACGGTCAAGTTTCTCTTGAGCCGTTTGAAGATTCTGGCCGAACCGAGCGGCGCCGTCGCCGCCGCGGTGGTTCTTCACGGGAAGCTTCCTCGCGATGTCCGGCGCGTCGGGGTGATTCTCAGTGGCGGCAATGTGGATTTCGAAGTCCTGGCAGGGTTTTGAATCCCCCGAGGAACTATCGGGCGCGCATCCGCTCGGCCCACCGGAGGTACCGGAGGAACTCGCCGCGATGGAGCCAAGTGAGTCGGAAGAAGCCCGCGGCAGAGATTTCGTCGGCCGGGACTCCGAGGTAGGTTTCCAGACGCCAGCGGAGGTAGGGGCTCCGCCACGGCGCCAGGCGATAACCCCTGCTAAGCCGCCACAGCGTTCCGATCATAGGCCGGGGGGCTTCGCCCGTGACAGGGTGGATTTCTCGGGTGCGCTCGGGCTGGCGTAATAGCCGGACCGCGTGCGAACCTGGGGCCGGTTCCTTCCCTTGACATCGACCCGAATGCGGCGGAACGTGCCGTCAAGCTCTTGGATACGCGGCGTGTAGGCGATCACGTACTGATTCCGGATCTCGTGGGCCACCTGGACGGCGATGTGTTCAACCTCGGCCATGCCCTCCGGGTAGTGGGCCAAGCCTCCCGAAGTTTCGGTGAGCGCGTCAAGAGCCCGCTTGGCGCGTTTCCGCTCGCGCTTCTGCTCGTCATTCAGCAGGCCGATGGCATAAATGAGCACCTCACTCTGCTGCGCCTTCTGTACGAGTTTCTCGAGCGTCATCTCGCTTGTGTTGTCGTTGCCGTCGGTTACGACCAGCAGCACCTTCTTGTCCTTCTTCGCCTTTTCCGCGAGGTGATCGATCGACATCGAGAGCGCGTCGCGCATAGCCGTGCCGCCGCGTGAATCGATGCGCGTCAGGCCGTCCTCAAGTCTCTTGATGTCGCTGGTGAAATCGGCGTCGAGATACGCCTCGTCGTTAAAGTTGACGATGAAGACTTCATCCTGGGAGTTGGACTTCTCTACGAGCGTCAGCGCCGCCGCCTCTACCTTTTGCCGCTTGTCGCGCATGCTGCCCGAGTTGTCGATGATCAGGCCGAGCGACACCGGAACGTCCTCGCGGCGAAACAGCTTGATCTCCTGTTTCGCGTCGTTCTCGTAGACGGTGAAGGCTTCCTTGGGAAGATCGGTGACCAGATTGCCGTTCTTGTCGACAACGCTGGCGTGCAGCACAACCAGGCGCGTGTCGCTGCGGAAGATGGCCTCCGGAGCCTCTTGGCCGGTGAGCGGAAGCGCCGGCCCCAGCGTGCCAGCAAGCACCAGGATCGCGGCAAGGGGGTTATTGCGCCGGCGCATAGTATCCCATCCGGTAGGCCGCACGCAGGGGAGGGAGTCCTCGCGGCTGGACCAGCTTCACCCGCACCCGACGATACTTCCCGTCGCGGCTCTGGTTCGTCGGCGTGTAGCCGAGCACATACTGATTCCGGAGCTCGATGCCGATCTTGGCGGCGATATCCGGCAATTCGTTAATGTTTTCCACCGGGAAGTGACGTCCCCCGGTTTGTTCCGCCAGTTCACTGAGCAGGCTAGGACCGGCCAATTCCTCGGCGGTCCGCCCCCGGGCGTGAATGGGCTCGAAGATCCCGATGGCGTATACCTGGACATCAGCCTCGCGCACGAGGTTCTTGATCTCGCTCTGCGTATACCGGCTGGAGTTGTCGCCGCCGTCGGAAAGAACGAGAATCGCCTTTCGCGGGTTGCGCGCCTTCTTCATTTCGTCCATGGACATGTAAAGCGCATCGAGCAACGCGGTCCGGCCGCGAGCCTCCGAGAACGCCAGCCGGTTCTGGATCTCCTCGGTCTGCCGGGTGAATTCCATGACCATGCGAGGCCGGTCGGAAAACTGAACCAGGAAGAACTCATCTTCCGGGTTGGCCGTCTTGAAAAACTGGGCGGCGGCCTGGCGAGCCTTGTGAAGCTTGGCGCCCATGCTGCCACTGATATCGAACACCAAGCCGACCGACAGCGGCGCGTCCTCGCTCGAGAATTGGGTGACGCTCTGCTCTACCTTATCCTCGAAGAGCCGGAAATGGTCGCGCTCCAATCCGGTGACAACCTGGTTCAAAGGGGTGGTTACTGTTACATTGATCAGGACAAGGGTTGTATCAACACGGATGTTCGGAGTTCGGCCCGTGCCGGCGTCCGGTTGGGACGGTTGGCTTCGCGGAACAATGGTCACCTTGGCGTCCTGCTGCCCTGGCCCCCGGTCGTTCGCAAGACCTACGCCGCCGCCCAGCACCAGAAGGGCCGCCCAGCTTGCCAGCAACTCGCGCTGCCTATTGGACACCGTGCCGGTCTCCCCTAGAGGTGAGCTTCTCTTCCAGTGTATCATGCGCTTCCATTGATTAGACGTCATCGAGAGAGCCGATGAAGTTAACAAATCGGCTCCACCTGCATACCGCCCGACGGGCTTCCCGAGGCGCCTTCGCCGAACCCAAACCACCCCGATCCGAGGCTCCGGCGTATGGTACCATCGAGCGTGCACCCGAGGATTCTAGGCGTTATCCCGGCACGTTTCGCCTCGACTCGTTTCCCCGGAAAAGCCCTCGCCACACTGGCCGGTAAAATCATCATCCAGCACGTCTACGAGCGGGCCAGAAGGGCACAGTCCATCACGCAGTTGGTCATTGCCACCGACGATCCGCGGATCCGCGACGCCGCCGAATCGTTTGGCGCGGTGGTTCATATGACTCGCCCCGATCATTCCTCCGGTACGGACCGCGTTGCGGAGGTGGCCACGTCCGACCCGGCCGAGATCATCGTAAACGTCCAGGGCGACGAACCGATGATCGAGCCCGCCGCCATCGACGCGGCGGTTCTGGCGCTGCTGGACGATCCGCTCTGTCCGATGGCCACCCTTAAGAAACGGATCGAGGATCCGGCCGAGCTCACCAACCCCAACGTGGTCAAGGTGGTTACCGGTCACACCGGCCGGGCGCTGTACTTCTCGCGGTCCACGATACCCAGCGGCGCCGGGGGAGACGTTGTCTGTTTCAAGCACATCGGCCTGTACGTCTA
>CAYRPT010000312.1:0-5541 GCA_964425895.1 uncultured Solibacteraceae bacterium
CAGGGTTCGGAGGCGATTCGCAGCAACGCCTCCCGGCTCAGTTCCGGTCCCGTCCGGCCGTACTTGTTTTGCAGGCCGGCCCAGAACCGCTCGGCGAGCAGCAGGACGTCGTCGCCTCGCTCCCGCAGCGGCGGCATGCGCAGCGTGACGCCGGCAAGGCGGTAGTAGAGCTCCTCACGAAACCGGCCCGCCTTCACCTCGGTTTCGAGCTGCCGGCTGGTCGCGCTGATCAGCCGGACGTCCACCGTCGTGGTCGACGCGCCGCCCAGCCGCTGCACCACGCCCGATTCCGAAACCCGCAAGATCTTCGGCTGGATCGACAGCGCCATTTCGCCGATTTCGTCGAGAAACAGCGTACCCCGATGCGCGGCTTCAAACCGTCCCGCATACGAGCGCATCGCCCCCGTGAAAGCGCCCTTTTCGTACCCGAACAACTCGCTCTCCACCAGCGCCTCGGGCAGCGCCGCGCAGTTCAGCGCTACCAGCCGGCCGCGCGCCCGCCCACTTCGCTGATGGATCTCCTGCGCCAGCAGGTCCTTGCCCGTACCGCTCTCACCGAGCAGCAGGATCGGTAGATCCGTCTGGGCCACCCGCGCGGCCGTCTGGAAGACCTCCCGCATCGCGGGTGAGTTTCCGATCATCCGCCCGAACTGGCCTTCCTCGGCGACGATCCCCCGCAGGTCCTGGACCTCCAACCGCAACTCCTGCCGCTCAGTGGCGCGGCCGACCACCAACCGCAGTTCGTCCAGGTCGAAAGGCTTGGTGAGATAGTCGTAGGCCCCGGCCTTCATCGCCTCCACCGCCAGGCGTTCCGAGCCATGGGCCGTCGCCATCACGACCGCCGGAGCATCCGGCGTACCGGCCAACTCCCGGAGTAGCACGAGACCATCCTCGCCAGGCATGCTGTAGTCGAGCAGCACCACGACGGGCCTGGCTTCGCGCAGCCGCACCCTCGCCGCCGCGACGGATTCCGCCTCGATCACCGTGTACTCCGATTCAAACACCCGCCGGAGACTGTAGCGGGCGGACGCTTCATCGTCGACCACCAGGAGGGTGTGCTTCGTGGACGCCACGCTCCCGCTATGATACTCGAGGCCTGCCGGACGGATCCTCTCGCAAGCTTCTTCGCGCGCGGCCATATTACCGGAACGAGACGCCAAACCGCAGCGTCAGCAGGCTGTCGCGCGGATATTCGAACAGCCGGTGATCCCGCAACTCGATGCGCGCGCCCACACGGCGCGAAAACCAATACGTGACTCCGCCACCATAGTGAAAGAGGTGGCCGACCCCCGACCGGAACCCAAGCGTGTATCCGCCGAGGACAAAGGGCATCAGTCTCTGGCCCTTCCTGAAGTGATAGCCGGAGCTCACCGACGCCAGCCCGACGCCGTCGGAAGGCTCCCCGAGCGGGTACAGGTACGAGATATCGCCGCCCAAGCTCCAACCGCGGCTCAGAAATCCCTCGCCGCCTCCGCCGAACGCCCCGCCCTTGCCGGAATAGTCAAACGGATTCCCAAGCGCGAAGTAGCCATAGCCGTGACCGCCGTACTTGCGCGTATCCCGTGTCTCCGCCCCGTCCGGACCGCCGGCCGCCCAAGCCGACAACACGACAAACATACCGATAGCAAGAACCTTCATGCCGTTCACGTGCGCAATCGGAAGGCCACCGGCGACGACCCATAAGTGCTTCAAAATAAGCAGCAAAAATCCAAGGCTGTCAACGCCGGGAGACTGAAATGGCTGACAAGTGTCATGTTTTCATGACACACGTCACAGAAGCCGGGACACGAACGACTCGCGCCCGAACACATGCCTCCGCCAAGGGTCAGCTCGAGGGTCGCGAGAGCGGCGTCCGGGCGGCGATGCCCTTCCCCTCGATGATGCGGCACCGCCCGCCGGCGGCGAGGTTGGCGAAATCCTCCACGCGGCCGCTCGGCCATTCAATGACCACCCGGCGGACGCGATCCTCGCGCCCCAGGCCGAATGTCAGCGGGAGTTCGGACTGCGAAAGGTAGCTCGAACCGCTCTTGACCACCCGCGACTGCGCTCCGTCCGGCGTCTCCACACGCACCTTGGCGCCGATGGCGCTACGGTTGGAGCGCGTTCCAGCCAGCTCCAGGCGAATGCTCCGCTGGCCGCTTTTCTGATCGCAGCGGAACAGCCGCGCCGGCCCGCCGTTTTCCGTGATCAGCAGGTCGTGGTCCCCGTCGAGGTCGTAGTCGCCGTAGGCCGCCCCGCGGGCGACGGCCGAGGCGGAGAAATCTCGGTCCATCTCGGCGGCGATGTCGCGGAAACCCTGGCCGCGCAAGTTCCACAGCAAATGCGGCGTCTGCTCCTGCGTCATTCCGCCACGCATCACCGCTTGCACATCGTCGATGTGTCCGTTGACCACCAGCAAGTCGAGCCAGCCGTCGAGGTCCGCGTCGAAGAACAGGCAGCCGAAGCCGAGACTGCCGCGGGTGATTCGGCCCACTTCACTGGACGGCGCGACGTCCTCGAAGTGGCCGTTCCCGTGGTTGCGGAACAGGCCGAGCATCTCGTTATTGAAGTTGGTCACCGCGATGCTCGGGAACCCCGACCGGGTGTAGTCGGCGGCGTCGGTTCCCATGCCCGCCCGCGCCTTGCCGTCCTCGCTGAACGCGACACCCGCCGCCACGGCGCTCTCACGGAACCGGCCTCCGCCCACGTTCCGGTATAACTTATTGGGCTGGGTGTCATTGGCGACGAAGAGGTCTATTCGGCCGTCGCCGTCGTAGTCGAGCATCACCACGCCCAGCGACTTGCAGGTGGTGTCGAAGACGCCCGCCTTCACGGTGACGTCCTCAAACGTCCCATCGCCGCGGTTGCGGAACAGCCAGCACGTCTCGCCCCGATAGGCCTCGGGAGTGCAGTAGGACTTCTGCTTGCCGTCGATGGTACAGCGGATATCGATCTCCGGCGTCCAGCGCACATAGTTGCAGACAAAAAGGTCGAGCAGGCCGTCGCCGTCGTAGTCAAACCACAGCGCCGAACTGGAGAACGACGGTCGTCCCCCCAGGCCGGCGGCGCGTGTGACATCGGCGAACCGGCCGTCACCCAGGTTGCGGAACAGCTTGTTCTCGCCGACGCAGGTGAGGAAAATATCGATGAACCCGTCGTTGTCATAGTCGCCCACGGCCGCGCCCATGCCGTAGAGCTCGACGTCGAGGCCGGCGTGGGCCGTCACGTCGGTGAAGGTGCCGTCACGATTGTTGTGGTAGAGCTTCAGCGACGTACGCCGGCGCTTGTGGCCCGGCCAGTCCATACCGTTGACGATCAGGATGTCCATCCAACCGTCATTGTCGAAGTCGAGGAAGGCGCACCCGGAGCCCATCGTCTCCGGCAGGTATTTCGCCCCAAAAGCGCCGGTGTTGTGGACGAAATCGATGCCTGCGGCGCGCGTGCTGTTCGTGAAGCGGAAGCCCGGGCCCATCGCCCCGCCCGCAAGCGCCGGCCATCCGAATAGAAGTTCGCGGCGGGTCAGCGCCATGGGCCTCACTTAGGCGGCGCGACGAGGCCCCGCTGGACGGCGAAGAGTACGAGCTCCGCCGTCGAATGCAGGTTGAGCGAGTTCATCAGATTCGTCCGGTGGACGTTGACGGTGTTCACACTGATATTCAGCAGGTAGGCGATCTCCTTGTTCGACTTGGCCTGGGCGATCAACTGAAGAACCTGGCGCTCCCGCTGGGTAAGGCGCTCCAAGGGATCGTCCGCGGCCTCGGTCTCCAGATGCCCGGCTGACAGGGGCTGTGCAAGGAACGTACCGCCGGAGGCGACCTTGCGGATGGCCGTCACGAGGTCCACGTCGATGGCGTTCTTCAGGATGTAGCCCCGGGCCCCGGCCTTGACCGCGTTGCGCACGTAGCTGACCTCGTCGTACATGCTCAGGATGACCACCTTCGTCCCGGGTGAGCGGCGGGCGGCCTCGTGGATGACCTGGATGCCATCCAACTCCGGCATCGCGAGATCCACCACTGCCACATCCGGTTGCAACACGCCGATCTGTTCGACCGCCTGCAACCCATCGCTCGCTTCCCCCACGACTTCGAGGCCCGGCTCGTCCTCGATCAGTCGCCGAAAACCGAGCCGGACCAGCCGGTGGTCATCGGCGAGAAAAACCCGGATTTTGGCCGGCGGCGGCATGCGACCTAAACCGGCGAACCCCTTAGCCGGTCGCCGTTCCATCCTCTACTAGGCAGCATAATGGAAATCTCGAGGCCCGATCCGGCAGCGCGACATGAGGCCTTAGGAAATCCCCAGAGGAACTTCCAGCCGGATCCGGGTGCCGCCCCGCCGGAGGCGCTCGACGCTCAGCTTTCCACGGACCAGCTCCGCCCGCTCCTGCATCGCGACCAGCCCGAGTCCGTCGGACCGGATGGCTTTGTCCGGCAGCCCCACGCCGTGATCCTCCACTTCCAGGCGGAGGGTGTCATCGTGGCGCCCCAGGCGAACCCACGCCGCCTCGGCTTTCGCGTGACGGATGACGTTGCTCAGCGACTCCTGCACGATGCGGTAGACATGGATCGCCACCTCGGGAGGCACGTAGGGCACACCTCCGCCGTCCTTCTCATAGGTGACCGTCACGCCCGACTGTTCGCGGATGGTCTTGACGTACCACTCGATGGCGCCCTCCAGTCCGTAGTCGTCCAGTACGTTCGGATGGAGGCGCTGAGAAAGCCCCCGCACGCCTTCAAGGGCGCCCTGGACCACTTCCTGCATCTCGCGCAGCCGGCAGGCGAGCTCTTCGGGGCTTTGCTCCTGTTTCTTCCGCGCGCGTTCCAGCAAGGCGCCGACGGCGGTGAGCACCTGGCCGAACTCATCGTGCAGCTCCCGCGCGATGGCGCGGAACAGATCCTCCTGCACGGTGATGATCTTCCGGGCCAGCACCTGGCGCTGGTGGGAGAGCTGTTCCAGGCTGGCGAAGATGCGGCGGTTCTGGAGGATCAGGTAGGCGGTGGTGCCGCAGATGGCGAGCACCACGGCGACCAAGAAATAGTAGATGTTGCGCTCCACGCTGCCGTAGATCGCCTGAATTGCCTCGGTGGCCTGCTGCTCCGCCTCGTTGTTCATGACGAGGAATCGCGCCGTGGTCGTGGCGATCGAGGCGTGGCGCGGCTGGAGCACGTTGCGCACTGCGTCGCGCGCCTGCGCCTCCTGTCCTTCTTCAGAGAGCCGAAACATCCGGTCGGCGGCTGCCCAGAAGTCCCGAATCGCGTCCTCCAGGAACACCTGCTGTTCCGGCGTGCGCGACGTGGGGCCCAACTCCTTCTCGATGCGGAGCGCGTCATCCAGGTCGATCCGGGTGCGGTCGAACTCGGCCTTCCACGCGCTGACGGGATACGGGGCAGCGCCCTCGATGATGTCCCGCATCGACAGCCCCAGGTTGTGGAGGTTGTTCTGGATGCGGAGCAGTTGCAGCGAATCCTTCCGGTTGCGGTCGATCGTCTGGGTCTGAAGCCGGCGGAGCCCGTCGATCTGCTGCAGGGCATACCAGGAAAAGAGGGACACGGCCAGCAGAGTGAC
>CAYRPT010000313.1:0-5540 GCA_964425895.1 uncultured Solibacteraceae bacterium
GTGCAGATACGTGGCGATACCCGACTGCTCGAGCGACAGGGCCTGGTCCGGCCGCCCGCCCGCGATCAGGGCGAATCGCGGCCGGATTTCCCGGATCACCGCCAACTGCTCGGCGCGCAGTTCGGACGAGACAAATCCGAGAATGCCGACACCCCAGGGCTTGTCGCCCAGAAGGGCTCTGGTCTTCTCGAGCAGCTCGCGCACCCTCGCCTCGCGCAGCAGGGCCAAGGCAAGGAAAGGCAGGGCGCCGTTGGCGGCCACGGCGTTGGCGAACTCCGCCGTGTCGCTGACGCGCGTCATGGGACCCTGCAAGATCGGATAGCGCGTCCCATGGGATTCGGCCAGCGGCGAGTCCGGCTGCAAGGGCTGATGCCGCCGGGCGGCCGTGATGTGCTCCTCGACGGAACGCCGCAATCCACGCACGACACCGGCAACGTTGGCGAAGCGCCGGGCAAAGGCCGGCGCGAACGATGCATCCTGTCCGAGAGGCCAAACCCCCCTCTCGGGACCTCCCCAATGTACGCTCTCCTTGGCCGCCTTCAGCCAGCGCGCCGCGGCGGGCGCCGGCCCCGGCTCCGCGCCGTACTGCGCCTCCAGACGCTGCAAAGCCTCGACCGCGGCCATGCCCGGGCGTCGATAGACGCGGAACCAGCACTCGAGCTCCTGGCCCAGACAAACGGTCTCGTTGCCGTCCATCGCTTCCACGGCCGCCCTCGCCGGGCCGGCCAGAAGGCTCTCGGGCAGGAGAAGAAGCTGGCTGTCGAGCACGGCGCCGGCCGCGCCGGCCGCGTAGCATCCCGCCGCCGAGTGCGGACCGATACCACCCTGCACGAAGACCGGCAGCCGAGTGGCTCCCAGCAGGCGCTGGAGTAGCACGAAAGCGCTTTCCTCGCCGACGGCGCCGCCGGACTCATGGCCCTTGGCGACGATTCCGTCGAACAGCTCCGCGTCGATCTGGCCGAGTTGCAGGCCGGAGGTCAGCTCGATCAGGATGCGGCGCTTCCGCCCGCCGAGCGCCTCCACCAGAGGCGCCATCGTCTGGCCATCGGCGAAGGTCAGGATCACCAGTTGAGCTTCCGGAGCCAGCCCGGCGGCTAGTTCTCCGGCCAGAGGGGATTGAGAGTCGAGACGAACGCCGAAGGGCCGGCGCGCAAAGCGCGTCACCCGGTCCAGCGCTTCCTGCGCCGCCTGGCGGTCTACGATGGTCTCCAGATTCAAGACGCCCCAGGCGCCACTGCGGGACGCGGCAATGACGATGCCGGTGTCCAACCTGCCGGAGACGTTCTGGAACAGAAACTCGAATTCGTCGAAACTCGTAGACATCTCCCCTCTCCCCTGTTTCGCGACGGTTGCGCGATCCGGCCCCCAGCCACCTACACGGAAGTCGCGCTACGCTCACCAGCCAACTGCTTCAAAGATGGTAGGTACTCGTTCTGGTAATAGTCCTGAACCCACTTCGAGTTCAGCTCCTCGCCGGACGGAAGCGCCACCTCCTCGGCGCAATCCACACACTTCATCCGGAGCCCGGTGGCGGGAACCAGGATCCCGCCGCACTTGGCGCACTCGCGAGGGCTGGCATTGGCCAGGTTGCTGATCATCTGCACCCAGGTGCCTACCCGGAGGAAGTACCGCTGAAGATCCTTCACGGTGACTTCACCCTCGAACAGACCCGCGTCGGCCTCCGGCAAACGGCGCCGCAGCAATTGCTTGCCGGCTTCGGTAAGGACGCCATCCTTTTGCAGTACACCTTCACCGAACGTCTCGGCGGCGATGTCGAGAATGTTCTTTTCCGAGATCCAGATGTTGAAGGCGGACTCGGCCTCCATCGTGATTTCGATCAGGTCCAAAGACTCGGCGCCCAAGTCCGTGTCGAGATGCGAACCCCACGTGACCCTGTCGGGCTCTACGCGCAGGCTCGACGCGACGATTTCCTTGAACTTATCAAAAATCTCAGCTTCCGAGACCATTTCAGTACGTTCCTCCGGGCGCGGTAAACTCCCTCGCGGACTGCTCCTTCGGCCGTCTGCCGCTCGCGGTGGGACAACAACACCACCCGCGCCGGGATCGCACGAACACCCGCACGCCGTCCGACTCCTCTAGCTTGGCTCTCCTAGGTGCTTCACCGACAGGGTAAGGCTCCTCCCTCCTGCGCCCCTCCGTGCCCCAACAGCCGTTCAGGGCTCAGCGCAAGATAGGTACACTGCTATGGTACACCATCGCTCACCGTTGGAGAAGTAGGGTTTCCCCCCGTTTGTGTGACAATCCGTTAACCCTAGCACTAGTACTATGACCGTCTCAGACCATAGGCTTAGCGGCCGATCCCGCACTTGGGAGCAGGTGATTCGGGCTTAGCCGGAGCGGCGCAGGCAAGCCGGGAGAAGAGCAAGGAGCACGAGGGCGACGTCTTGCGGGGCAACGATTCCTTTTGTTAGACTTTGGCTAACGGCGCTATCGTCTAAGGGTTAGGACGGAGCCCTCTCAAGGCTCAAATACGGGTTCGAATCCCGTTAGCGCTACCACGGTCACAACTGGCTGCTCTCGAACCGTCACCCTCTACTACCGGGCGCTCTTCGCCCGGATGCTGCACCCGGCGACCAGGCCGCCGCTCTCGATCATCAGTACAACAATTTCAGCGAGAACTGAATCTGGCGGGAGGTCCCCGAGGTGCGGTTGATCAAGCCGAAACCGGACCCCAGGACAGTATTGGCCGGCAACCCGAAGTTCACGATGTTGAGGATGTTGAAGAACTCGGCGCGGAACTGAAGCGTCACCGGTTCGCGGCTGCCGCTGCTGAACAACGGGGTGTCTTTGATGAACGCGACATCGAAGTTGTGATACGCCGGACCGCGAAACGTATTGCGCCCCAACGTCCCAAACCGCCCTTGGTTCGGCCCGGAACCGCCCGGCAGCCCGACCGGCACGGAGAAGAACGACGCGTTGTTGGTTCCCTGGCCGAAGTAATCCTCACGAACAGTCCGGCCCGTGGACAGCACCGGCTGGCCCACCTGGTCGGGGCGGTCCGCCCAGGTGGCTCCGGCGCCGGTCTGCTGCACCCCCGACAGGATGGTGAACGGCAGCCCCGTGTACATGCTGGCTACGCTGAAGAGCTGCCAGCCATGGGTGAACTTCGTCCCCAGGCGGCGCAGCAACGGGACCTGGCCCGCCGGCAGTTCCTGTGCCAGGCTGAGCGCAAAGGAGTGCCTTATGTCGAACGTCGAGGGCCCTTTGTCGGCGCCGGGATTGCGCGGGTCTTGGGCCGGTACGAAATCGACCGTGCTCGTGTCATCCAAAGACTTGCTGAACGCATAGCTCGCCTGGAACCCCGGCCCTTTCCGGAACACGTTCCGGGACAGGCTGGCCTGCAGAGAATGAAAGCTGGAATGGGACCGGTTCGTCGCCAACATCATGGGGCCGAATCCGCCCGCGAACCTTCCCGCCGCGTCGAAGCGTGTGTAGGGCGCGAACGCCGGCTCGGCTCCGGCGGCGCCATTGGGGAAATCAATGCGGGCGAGCTTGACGCCGGCGGTCGCGATATAGGAGGCATCAACCGTCATGTCGTAGAACTTGCGTTCCAGGCCGGCGGACCAGGTGGCGATGTAACCGTTCCTGAATTCCTGCACAATGCCGATGGTCGCAAACGGCCTGACCTGCTCGTCCGGGGTCAGTGCGGCCAAATCGCGCACGAACCGGTCGACATCCATCTGAGTGTTGGGTAGCGGCGGGTTGCTCCCGGCAGGGCCGAAAATCAGATCCCCGTCCGGAGTGTAAATCGGCGGCAGTCCGATCTCGGCGACCGAGTTCTCGAACCGGATCGGCACTCCCGGCCCGGCCACGAGGATTGGGCTGACGACATACGGAGCTCCCCCCATAATCATGTTGGTTTGCGAAATGGCGGGCAGGATCGTGGCTAAGGCCCCGCCTGCGCGGAACACCGTGACGCCGTCCAGGCTCCAGGCTACCGAAACCCGCGGTCCCCAGCCGCTCCAGTCCAATTGGTATTCGGGCTTCAGGTTGATCAAGTACCTGGGCTCGCCGCCGGGGCTGCCCCAGGGGACGCGCTCGCCGGCGGAATCCATGAACACCAAACCCGCGGTCCGCTTGTCGGCCGCGCGCATCCGCGAGTTCACCTCGTAGCGCAATCCGTAATTCAGCGTCACCTTGGAGCTGACCTTCCAGGTGTCCTGCAGGAAGAAGTTGTATGCCTCGCGGCGGTACGCTACCTCACCAATGCGATTCCCGCGGGGAAACCCCGGCGGTGCAATGGAAGCCGAGAACGTGTATGGCGTGGCGGTCAAAAAGCCGGTCAGCGCGCTCGGCAGGGGATCGCCCGGTTGAATATCGTGGGAGCCGCTCGCCGACGGAATCGCGACCGGCGAAAAGGCCGATCCGCCCGCGAAAGTATACAGCCCATTCGGCCGGGAAGCGCCAAACCAGGTATCGCGGTTGGACCGCACTTCGGCGCCCGCCTTGATGGTGTGCGCGCCGCGCGTCCACTGGAAGTCCTGCCGTACCTGAAAAAGGTTGCCGTAGAATTGGTTCAGTGCGCCGGCGGGGCCGTTGAAGGGCTCGTACACGCTGTCGGCGAAGCGGATTCCGGGCTGTGTGCCGTTGATACTCGGGAACGCAGGCGTGCTCCGCTGGAATCCCGCGACCGTCTCCGAGATGAAGTTCGGCGACGGCGTACGCACATAGCTCAACCCGGCATTTCTTTGGCGATCCCGGAACTCGGTGGCGAACGACGGGTCGATGGCCGTCTGGCTGGGATTGGTGAGCGGGCCGTCGACATTGTTGAGCGTGAAGCGCCCGAACAACTGTGCCTTATCCGAGATCCGGTGGTCGATGCGGACGGAGAATTGATCCGAACGTGTCGAGACCTTGGACGAGGTGGCGTAGGTCCGCTCCCCGAACGGCCCCCGCGGATCGTTCGGAAGAGGGTAGCGGGCCAGGATCGACGCGATTTCGGGATCCACCGGCACAAAGAGCGTGTCGCCGGGAAACGTTGCCGTGTCCTTGCCTTGCCGCTCGTCCGGCGTCGGAACCGACAGCACCTGGGTGGTCCCGAGCACCTGGCGGAATCCCTGGTACTGACCGAAGTAGAACGTCCGGTTTCTCCCGTCGTAGAGTCCCGGCAGCACGACGGGCCCGCCGTTGGTGAGCCCGAACTCGTTACGCACGAACGGCGGTATTCGGCCCGGATTGGCGGTCGAGCGGCGGTCGAAGAAGTTCCGCGCATCGAAGGCGGCGTTGCGTACAAATTCGAACACGGAGCCATGTACCTGCGGCGTGCCGGACTTGGTGATGACATTGGTGAATCCGGCGGCGCCGCGGCCGTACTCGGCGAGCATGACCCCCGAGACGGATTCGAGCCCCTGAATCGCTTCCACGTTGAAATTGGAGAAAGTCGCGCCGCCCAGTTCGGGATCGCTGCTGTCCACCCCGTCCATCGCAAAGACGGCGGTGACGCCGCGCTGTCCGTTCACGGTGAACTGTTGCGTGAAGTTCACCGAGCCGTTGGTGTCGGTTCGTGTCGCGGCGGAAAG
>CAYRPT010000314.1:0-5515 GCA_964425895.1 uncultured Solibacteraceae bacterium
TGATCTTCGAGGAGTTCTTCTGGCTCGAATGCGGCCTCAACCTGAAGCGGTCCAAGGCCCGCCTGCGTCCCGGCATCTCGTTTGCGCTGAACGATCGCATCCGCGACCAAATCAAGCGGATGTTGCCATTTAAGCCCACATCCGCCCAAAAGCGCGTACTGGCGGAGATCGCGCGCGACATGGCCGCGTCCGGTCCGATGAACCGCATGTTGCAGGGGGATGTCGGCAGCGGAAAGACCCTCGTCGCGGCGGAAGCAGCCATCATCGCCATCGAGAATGGCTATCAGGTGGCTGTCCTGGCGCCGACCGAGATCCTGGCCACGCAGCATCACTTCAACCTCAAGAACCTTCTCGGCGGCCTGGGCTACCAGGTTGGCGTGCTCGTCGGGTCCCAGGCTCCGCGAGAGAAACAGCAGATGAAGAAGCTGCTGGCAGCCGGCCTGGTGCACGTGGTTCTGGGCACGCACGCGCTCCTCGAGGAAGACGTCGGCTTTCGCCGGCTGGGCCTGGTGATCATCGATGAGCAGCATCGCTTCGGCGTCATGCAGCGCCTGCGGCTCATGGAGAAGGCCGGCGCGCCGGAGGTCCTGGTCATGACCGCGACGCCGATTCCCCGCACCCTGGCGCTCACGATGTACGGCGACCTCGATGTGTCGGTTCTCGATGAGCTCCCTCCCGGCCGCAAGCCGGTGAAGACCTACCACGTCACCGACGACCAGGTGGAGCGCGTCTACAGCTTCCTGAAGCGCGAGATCGACAAGGGCCGCCAGGCGTACGTCGTCTATCCCGTCATCGAGGAGTCGGAAACCCAGGCGCTCAAAGCCGCCACGAAGATGCACGAACACCTGGCGCGAACCGTTTTCCCCGGGATGAACGTGGGGCTCCTGCACGGACGCCTGCCCGCCGCCGAGCGAGAAAAGGTGATGTCCGAGTTCCAGAGCGGCGAGATCCGCATCCTTGTCTCGACCACGGTCATTGAAGTTGGCGTGGACGTGCCGAACGCCACCGTGATCGTGATCGAGCAGGCCGAGCGCTTCGGCCTGGCGCAGTTGCACCAGCTTCGCGGACGGGTGGGACGCGGCGCCGCACAAAGCTACTGCGTGCTGGTCACGGGCAAACTCTCGGAAGCCGGCCGCGAGCGCATTCGCACTCTGGTCGATACGCACGACGGGTTTCAAATCGCCGAGATGGACCTGCGGCTCCGGGGGCCGGGCGAGTTCTTCGGTACCCGGCAGTCCGGGCTGCCCGCCTTCCGCATCGGCAACTTGCTGCGGGACCAGGACATCCTCGAAACCGCGCGCGGCGAGGCGACGGCCTTCATCGAGCAACCCCCGTCGGCGGAAGAGCTGCGGCGCGCGGTCCACTACATCCGTGACCACTGGCAGCGGCGCTACGGGTTGGTACAGGTGGGATAACCGCAACCGCCTCAGCGGCGCACGATGACTTCCCGCAAGTTGTCGCGCGAGAGGAAAAACTTCACGCTCTCGAACCGCTCAAACAGCTTCTCGATGCCCCGGTTGTTGAAGGAATGCACCGGCTGGCGCTGCGACCGCATGGTGAGATGCATGGTCTTCTGATCGACCACGCGATAGCTGTACACCGGCGCCCAGTGAATGCGTTCGGCGTTCTGAAACAACGCCAGCAGATGGCCGCGCGGTCGGAGGACCTCATACAAGCGGTCCACCGTCGCCAGCAGGAGCGGCCGGTTCAAGTATTGCAGACAGTCCCACACCAACGCGCCGTCGAGTGACCCCCGCTCGAAATCGAAGGTCTGATCGAGAAACGCTTCCATCTGGTCTCGCTGCGAAGGTCCACCTGGCGGATCGCCCGGGAGAGACAGCGAATCGAGCGTGCGGAGGAAGTCCACCGAATGCAGGCGATGCCCCAAACTCGTGATGAAGCTGACGTTGGATTGGGAGATTTCCCCAAGGTCGAGGATCGACAGTCCGCTCTCATCGCGGATCGAAGATACGAACTGAGCGAGACCCAGGCTGGGTTTGGTGTAATCCCGGAGTTCCTTGGGTACCAGCGGCGGCGGGGAGGTGGCAAGCTGCGTACGGACCGGCTCGCCGGCCGCCCGACCGGACCGCGAACCCAGCCTCCGCAGCCAATCGCCGATCAACCGTTGCTCCTTCCCGTCTTCGGCCGGGTCTCCGCCCGGCCCCGCCCGTGCATCAGCCTGCGGGCTGTCTGGCCGGACGCGGGGCCTCGGAACGGAGGGACGGCTCAGCGGCCGCCCCGGCCATCGCCACGGCCGGCGAGCGCGTCACTTCGGGGCGGCGCATGTCGACGGAACCCTTAAAAAATGCCCCGTCCTCAATCAGGATCCGCCCCGTGCGCAGGTCGCCAACTACCTTCGCCTCACGGCGGATCTCCACCCGGTCGCCGGCGTCGACATCGCCGTGGACCGTGCCGCGCACAACCACTTCGCGGGCCTGGATGGTAGCCTTTACGCGTCCGTTAGGGCCCACCGTCAACTTGTGCTCCTGCACTTCGATAGAGCCATCCACTTCCCCGTCAACGTAAAGGTCCTCCCGGCTGAAAATCTGTCCTTTGACCACGACAGACTTACCGATGGCCGCGGCGCCGCCGCCGGGCTCAACCACCTTAGTGGGTGCGGTCTGAATGGGGATCCCCTCGCGGGCCAGATCCGTCGGCCTTGGTACCGTCGCGGCCGGCTTGGGCGCCGGAGGTTCCTGTTTGCGCTTATTCCACATTAGAGCGACCTCTCCTGATGTTGGCGGTCTGTTGCCCGTCCTCCTCCGCAGCTTCTATCCTAACAGCCTGAGGAAGAAATGACAGAGCACCTTGCAGCCGCCACAATCCATTGACCTCCAGGAGCTTACTGACGAAAGAGGAGGCCGCCCGCGTCCGGTATTTTCGAGCAGGGGTCTGCCGGTGGAGCGCTGGCGTATAGTGGAGAAGGATCCGGCTCCATCGCCATGGCCCTCGTCCAAGGTACCGCCCGGCTTCCCCGCTTCCTCTCGCTGCTTCTCGCCGCCAGCCTCGTGCTGGCGCCGGCCTGCAGGCGGCGCCCCAAGACGTCCCTTCCGCCAGTCCCGCAGGGCCCCCCGGCGATTGTCACCGCACCGGAGACCGGACCGGAGGAGAATCCCGAGCCATCTCCGGCGCCCGGGGCAGGCGTGGCCGAGCAGCCCCCCCAACCCCCGGAAATCTCCCCGCCAGCGCCCCCCTCGGTACCCCCCTTCGACGCGCAGCCACCGGTTGCGGCCCCGCCGCCACCCACGCCCCCGCCGGCGGCTCCCCCGCGGCTTGCCCCGCTCCTGCCGGCCGGGGATCAGCAACGCTACGCCCGCGAGATCGACGCCAGTCTCGCGCGCGCCCGGGAGAATGTCGCCGCGGCTCAGCGGCGTGAGTTGAACCGCGGCCAGCAGAGCGCCCTCAACCGCATCCGCGCCTTTATCGCCCAGGCGGAAAGCCTTCGATCCACGGATCTCGTAACGGCGAACGCCCTCGCCGCCCGCGCCGCCTTGCTTTCCGACGAGTTGCTCCGCACCAGCCGGTAGTCCGGCGCAGCGGCCCGCCGTTCTCAGCCCTTCCTCGTCAGCAAGCACGGCGCCCCACGCCGGAGCGGCAATCCGCCCGGCTCCCTTCGCGGCACGGTTTGCGAGGAGCGTGTATCCCGTGCCGCGCCGCGCACGCTAGACCCGCTTTGGCTCAGGATGGACCCAGGGCGTGCGATACGGACGGCGCAACTGCCGGTTCGCCTCTTCATCGCCTTCCACGCGGCCTTGCACCGGATCCCAAGCCAGCGTCCGGTTGAGCTTCTGGGAAAGGTTGGCGAGGATACAGCTCGTGGTCGAGATGTAGCCTTCCTCAATGTCAGCCACCGGCCGGCCGCGCGCATCAATGGCCGCCAGCAAGTCCGTCATGTGGCCGCGGATTGCCGGCGCCACGTGCCGTTCGAGCGCCTCCTCGGTGCGGTCTTCGGGGTACTTGTCGAACTCGTAGGTCACCTCACGATGGATCGCCGGACTCTTGTCGATCGGTGTGTAATCCCAGCGGAACACACTGGCGCGGAGCGTCCCCTTCTCGCCATAGAGGGTTGCTCCCCACGGATAATCCGGATCCACCGGATGCCCCCAGCTCCGATGCTGCCAGACCACGGAGAGATCGCCGAAGTCGAAGGTCGCGTTTTGGGTATCCGTGATGTTTGCCTTCACCCCCTTGTGGACCAGAATGCCCCCGGACGATGAAATCCGTTTCGGCCACCCGAGGCCCATCATCCAACGGACCATGTCGAGCATGTGGATGCACATGTCGCCCACAATGCCGTTGCCGTACTCCATGAAAGCTCGCCAGCCGCGGGGATGGGCCATCTCGTTATACGGCCGCATCGGTGCGGGTCCGGTCCAGAATTCGTAATCCAGGTGTGCCGGCGGCGCCGTATCGGGCGGGTTGTTCGTCGAACGCATGTGGTAGTAGCAATAGATTTCCACATGGGCGATCTTGCCAATCCGGCCGGAATCGATGATCTCGCGCTTTGCGTCGATTAGGTGCGGCGTACTGCGCCGCTGCGTCCCCACCTGGACGACCCTGCCGTACTTGCGCGCCGCCGCCAGCATCGCCTGGCCTTCCACGACATCCACGCTAATGGGTTTCTGGACATAGATGTCGGCCCCCGCCCGGCAGGCCTCGATCATCGCGGCGCCCACGTCGTGGTACGACTCGGACTCGTTGCAGAAGCGCCGCCCCTGGCGGGTTACGCCGATGATGCCGGGCTTGTAGCGGTCCAGCAGGTGGGGGAAGACGCCCGTGCGGCCGTCGGCCCCCTTCTTGCCGAGCGGCACCTTCGACACCGGCATCCAGGCCGACGCCGAGGGGAAACGCAGGTCGAACTGCCCGCCCACGCTTTCCGCCAAGGCGATGCCGTCGCCGGTGTTGCCGGAGGGAACCGGCGAGACGTGCTCGCCACCGCTCTTCAGGTGCGGGTAGGCCTGGGCGATGCGCTGGGCGTCGTGCGGGAAGCCGCCGCAGGCCAGCACCACGCCGCTGCGGGCGCGCACCTCGACCTCGCGCCCCTCGCGCTGGACCACCGCACCGGCGACCCGCCCGGCCTGCTGCACCAGCCTGAGCACTGGCGAGCCGGTCCAGATCGGCACGCCGGCATCGAGCGCCGACTTGGCCAGCCGGGCCGCCAGCGCGTTGCCGCTGGTGACCTGGATGCCCTTGCCGTACAGCGCCAGCTCCTTCAGGTGCGTGGCCAGCCGCTTGGCGACGTAGATGAAGGAGGTCAGCGACTTGGTGGCGTTGAAGAAGTGCTTCAGGTCCGCGTTGGACGAGTTGAACATCATCCCGATGAAGGTGATGGTCTGCAGCGGCGGACGCAGCCGCGCCATGTCGGCGCCCAGGCCGCGGATGTCGAAGGGCGCCGCCAGGATCGAGCGGCCGATGTCCACGCCGCCGCCCACCGTCGGGTGGTAGTCGGGGTAGAGCGTGGGCACGAACTTGACCGCCGTCTCGCGCTCGAACCAGTCCACCGCCGCCGGCGCGG
>CAYRPT010000315.1:0-5511 GCA_964425895.1 uncultured Solibacteraceae bacterium
CACCCGGTCATGTAGATTCGGGATGGCTCGTAGCGCGTCACTCGGGCTTCCCACTTCCAGACTAATCCCCTCGCGACGACCCGTCAATGCAGTTCGTCCGCGCAGGGGCCATGGCGCCGGCGGGCGGCTCGTTGGGCCTAACCGGCACGAACGCCTCGTCCGGCAGGGCGCCGCACGAGATCCTCTGGCATGCGGCCTTCCGATGCCACCCTACGAGAACCAGCGGCTGCCCGCGGCGAGGTGGGCCTTGCAGACGTCCTCATTCAGCTCGATGCCCAGGCCGGGGCCGTCCGGCAGCCGCAGTTGCCCGCCAGGATAGAACTTGCCGCCGCCGTTCACCACCATGTCCTTCCACCAGGGGATCTCGATCGAGTCGCTCTCCAGGGCAACGAAGTTCCGCACGGCGGCGCAAACGTGCGCCGAGGCGTAGGTGCCCACCGGAGTGCACATGTTGTGGCAGGCGAACGTGATGTAGTACAGGTCCGCCAGGTCGGCAATCTTCTTCGTTTCAAGCAGCCCGCCGCTCTTCTGAGGGTCGGGTTGGATCATATCAACCGCCTGCTTCTCGATGAACGGACGGAACGTGTGCCGCCCGTAGAGGTTCTCGCCGGTGCAGATGGGAGTCTTGGTTGCGCGCGTAATCCGGGCCATGGCGTCGGCGTTGTCGGTGGGGATGGGGTCCTCCAGGAACCAGAGATTGAGGGGCTCGACAGCCTGGGCGAATCGCAGCGAGTCGCGGGTGTTGTAGTTCCAGTGGCAATCGACGCCGACGTCGTAGCCCGGGCCCAGCGCCTTGAGAACCTCCTCCAGGATGCGCACCCACTGTCTCTGTTCTTCCGCGGTGATCGACCGGTTCCAGATCTCCCGGCGGAACCGGAACGGCTCGCCACCCGTGAGGGCCTGTCCCCGGCCTTCCCAATCGAGATCGAATTTCATGGCGGTGAAGCCGTATTCCTTCGAGCGGAGAGCCTCCTCGACCCAAGGGCCGGGGTCGGCTGTCTTCGGCGAACCCGTGTCGTGGTAGACGAGCAACCGGTCGCGGTACCGGCCGCCCAATAGGGTGTAGACGGGGACGTTAAGGATCTTGCCGCAGAGATCCCACAGCGCCGTCTCGATGCCGGCGATGGCGGAAACCGTGGTGCCGGCGTATGAGCCGTGGCCCGAGGTTCCTTCCACCATCCGCGCCCAAAGGTACTCGACCTGGAGCGGATCCTGGCCGGCGACATACCGCTCCAGGGCGGGGATCTGATCGACGATTCCGGGGCCGTTAAACGCCTCGCCGATTCCGTAGAGGCCGGTGTCGGTGGTGACGCGGACCAGGTGCGCCGGATAGCGCATCATGATGGTAGCCGTCTGGACGCCGCGGATCTTGACCTTGCCAAGCTCGGTGGCCGCCGCCGGCATGGCGCGGGCGATACGGGAATTCTCGAAGGCGGCGAGCCCGCCGAGACCGGCGGCGCGGGCCAGGAAGTTCCGGCGCGTGAGATGGGGATGCATGTGTGACTATCTATCACATTCGCGCTGGAGTGGCACAATAGAAAACATACTGGGAAACGGCTATGAACTTCTCCCTGATGCGACTGCCTCTGGCCACAGCCTGTTTCCTCTCTGTGGCCTTCGCGGACTCCTGGCCTGATTGGCGCGGCCCCGGGCGCGACGGCGTTTCCCGCGAGACCGGGCTCCCGGAGCGCTGGTCGCCCGCCGGCGAGAACCTGCTGTGGCGGGCGCCGTTCGCCGGCCGTTCCACTCCGGTGGTTCACCGCGGCCGCGTGTACCTGTTCAACAGCGCAGGGGAAGGCGCCTCGACGCAAGAGCGGGTTCTGTGCCTGGACGCCGGCAACGGCCGCGTGCTCTGGGAATACCGCCACAACGTCTTTCACAGCGACGTGCCGCCGCGGCGGATTGCCTGGTCTTCGCCGGTGGTGGATCTGGAAACCGGGAACGTTTACACCTATGGCGTGGCGGGCATGATGACGGCGCTCACTCCGGAGGGCAAACTGGTGTGGCAGCGATCGCTGATCGAGGAATTCGGCATCTTCTCGACCCACGACGGCCGAACTGTCTCGCCCATCATCGAGGGTGACCTGGTGATCGTCAGTTCGGTGATGTCTGTGTGGGGCGAGCACGCTCCCCCACGGCACCGGTTCGTGGCGCTGGACAAGCGAAACGGCGAGTGTGTCTGGCTGAGCGCCCCGGGTATCGCGCCCTATGACACGACGTATTCGACGCCCGTCGCGGCCGAAATCGGGGGGCGCCGCGTGATGATCGCGGGGAATGCGGACGGCTCCGTGGTCGCCCTGAAGCCCCAGACGGGCGAGCCAGTCTGGCGCCACGCGATCAGCAAGCGAGGCATCAACACGGGAGTCGTGGCGCTGGGGAACCTGGTCTACGTTAGCCACGGCGAGGAGAATCTCAACACCAGCGAGATGGGACTGTTGGCGGCTGTCGACGGCTCCCGGAAAGGCGAATTGGGGCCGGATTCCGTCCGCTGGCAGGCGCTCGGCTTTCTCGGCGGGTACTCCTCGCCCGTGATCCATGACGGGGTGGTCTACCAGATCGACAACGGGGCTAACCTCTTTGCCTTCGACGCCGGCACTGGCGCCCGCCTGTGGGCGCAGAAGCTTGGCACCATCCAGAAGGCGTCGCCCGTCGTCGCCGACGGCAAGCTGTACGTCGGCACTGAGAATGGCGACTTCTACATTCTCAAGGTCGGGCGCGCGGGCTGCACGATTCTGGACAAGCAGCGCCTGGGAACCGAGAGCTCGCCGGAAGTGATGACGGCCTCGCCGGCGATCGCGGACGGCCGGGTTTTTGTGGTCACCGATGCGGCCACCTACTGTTTCGGGAAGAAGACAGGCGGTCCCGACCGCGTCACGTACATGCCCGCGGCCCGCGGCGATGGCGCGCCGGCGCATCTTATGGTGACGCCAACCGAACTCACGTTGAAGCCGGGCCAGACCGTCCGGTTCACCGCGCAACTCTTCGATGAGAAGGGCCGGTTCCTGAGCGAAGGCAACGCGTCATGGAGCCTGGAAGGAATTCAGGGCGACATCGACGCTAGCGGGCGGCTGGTTGTGGCCGCAGCGTCGGCATCGCGCGCAGGATTGATCCGGGCCTCGGTGGGCGGCCTTCAGGGCAAGGCCCGCGCGCGCGTCGTCGCGCCGCCGCCGTGGACCGAAAGCTTCGATGACCGCAAGCCCGGGCCACCGCCCCCCCACTGGATCAATGCGCTCGGAAAGTTCCAGATTCGGCAATTCGAGGGCGGAAACGTCCTCGTGAAGCTGGCGGACAACCCGGCTACGCAGCGAGCCCGCATCTTCACGGGGGCCGCCGGCTGGCATGACTACACCGTCGAGGCCGACATTCGCGCCACCGAGCGGCGCCGCCAGATGGGCGACGCCGGCATTGTGGCCCAGCGGTACGGCCTGGTGCTGTTCGGTAACCACCAGAAAATCGAGATTCACCCGTGGCAGGCCGATCCTTCCCGAAGCGTCGGGAAGCCATTCGCCTGGAAGGGGGATACGTGGTACCGGGCCAAGCTGCGAGTGGAGAACCTGGCGGACGGCCAGGTCAAGGTACAGGGCAAGGTATGGCCGCGCGATGACGCCGAGCCGGAGGCTTGGACGATTGAACACCTCGACAGCGTGCCGAACCGGGAAGGAAGCCCCGGACTCTACGCCAGTGCGCCGTTTGAGATTCTTTTCGACAATTACAGGGTGACGCCCAATCCATGAGGGCGCGGGAACGATCGGAGTAAGGGGAGCCACATGAAACTCGTAAATCTGTTCGTTGCGGGATTCACCGCCTGGGTCCTCGCCGGAGCACTGTCTGCCGGCGATCCCGGCACCGGCGAATGGCCGATGTGGGGCGGCACGCCGGACCGCAACATGACGGCGGAAATGCCGAACGCACCGGTCGAATGGGATGTGAAAACGAAGAAGAACATCGTGTGGGTAGCGGCACTGGGCTCTCAAACGTACGGCAACCCCGTGGTGGCGGGCGGCAAGGTGTTTGTCGGCACCAATAATGAGCATGGATATGATCCGAAGCTCGAGGGCGACCGGGGTGTGCTGATGGCTTTCGACGTGGCCGACGGCCGCTTCCTCTGGCAGCACGCCACCGAGAAGCTAAAGTCCGGACGCGTAAACGACTGGCCCTACCAGGGCGTCGCTTCCTCTCCCCTCGTCTCGGGCGACCGCCTTTGGTACGTCAGCAACCGCGGCGAATTGCTCTGCCTGGACACCGAGGGATTCCACGACGGCGAGAACGACGGACCAGTCACGAGCGAGACGCTCACGGAGAAGCCGCACGCCGATATCGTGTGGCGGCTTGACATGATGGAGAGTCTCGGCGTCCACCAGCACAACCTCGCCAACTCCTCCCCGGTGATGTACGAGAACCTGGTGTTCATTTCCACAGCGAACGGACAGGATGAGAGTCACGTCAATATCCCGTCGCCCCGGGCGCCGGCGCTGATCGCCGTCGACAAGACGACGGGTGAAGTGCTCTGGGAGGACAACTCGGTGGGTGGCAACATCCTGCACGGACAGTGGTCGACGCCGACGGTGGGCCGGATCGGCGGCGTGGTTCAGGTGATCCACGCGCAGGGCGATGGCTGGGTGCGCGGCTTCAACTGGAAGACCGGCGAGAAGCTCTGGGAGTTCGACACCAATCCCAAGGACTCGGTGTGGCCGAAGGACCGCAACGAGCTGATCGCCACGCCGGTGATCTACAAGGACCGGGTCTACATCGCCAACGGTCAGGATCCCGAGCACGGCGAGGGCGTCGGGCACATGTACGCCATTGACGCCACCAAGCGCGGCGACTTGACAACCACCGGACGCATCTGGCATTACGACAAGATCCGCCGCTCGATCTCGACGGCCGCCATCAAGGATGATATCGTTTACATCACCGACTTCAGCGGGTTCTTTCACGCCCTTGACGCCAACTCCGGTAAGCCTTACTGGGTCCACGACCTGCTGGCCGCGGTGTGGGCGTCTCCGATGGTCGTCGGTAACCACGTGTACGTCGGCGACGAGGACGGCGACATCGTCGTGATGCAGGCAGGCAAAGAAGAGAAGCTGCTGGCGGAGATGAACATGGGCAGCTCGGTGTACTGCTCGGTGGTGCCGGCCGGTGGCGCGCTCTATGTCGCCAACCGGAACCAGCTCTTTAAGATCGCGGCTCAATGAGATACCCCGGAGGCGGTATGCGCGGAACCCGGGGCGCCGCGGCCGCGGCGCGGCGGGCGGCGGCGGCGGCGCGCGCGACGCTCGCGGCGCACGGCGCGGCCGGGCCGCCGGGCCGAGGTGGCCCGCAACTCACCCGGGTGGCCGCGGACGCGCCGCCCGCGGTACTCAAGGTCTTGTGGACCCACGATGCGGGAGAGGCCATCGATTCTTCAGCCGCGATCACCGAAGATACGGTCTACGTCGGTTCGCATGCCGGCGAGCTGCTCGCCCTCGACCTGAACACCGGCCGGCGCAAGTGGACGTATCGCACCGGCGA
>CAYRPT010000316.1:0-5504 GCA_964425895.1 uncultured Solibacteraceae bacterium
CGTCGCTGGAGATCCAAGGCGCACTTCCGGAGGCCGAGGTGGTGATGGACGGGAAGCTGCGGGGAGCGGTTCGGGCGGACGGCGTGTTCTCTGTGTCGGGGGTCGCTCCCGGCTCTCATCTGATCGAGCTCCGGAAGCGGGGTTATGTACCAGTCCGGGTGACGCGGTCGTTCGAAGCGGGGAAGGCCGTCACACTTACCGCGGCGGATCTGAATTTCCAGCGGGCCCCCGGCACGCTCCGGCTGGCGATCTCGCCGCCCGGAGCGGCGGTCACGTGGCGACCCGCCGAAGGAGGGCAGGCGCAGCGCGTCAGCAGTGACTCCCTCTCCCTTCCGGAAGGGTCGTACGTATTGGCCGCCGCCGCCGAAGGCCACGCCTCGCTGGAAGCTCGCGTACAAGTTCTGGCTGGGGAGACGCGCGATGTCAGCCTGAAGCTGGATCCAATCTCGAAACCCGCTGGTCCGAAGATCTTGCGCATGGAGGGGTGGGAGGACCCGTCCGCCTGGACCGCCGAGGGTCCATGGCACGTGCGGCGCGGTGGAGGTTTCCTCGGTTTCCGGGCGGCGCCGGCCGCCGGGACCTTTGCATTCACGGCCAAGGTCTTTCGGGGGAAGCGTTTTCAATGGGTGGCGAACTATCGCGATGCGCGGAACTACGTGTGGTTTGAGATCGGACGCGAGAATTTCTTCCGCAACGAGATGGTCAACGGCCGGGCGCGCCAACTGCTCAAGAAAGAACACTCACTGAGGAACCCGGAGCACTATAGCCTGACGGTGGAGATCTCGTCGCACGCGGTAACCAACAAGCTCCAGGTGAACGGCCAGTGGGTCACGCTGGACCGGTGGGAGGATCCGAAGACCGACTTTACGGCGGGCCGGTTTGGTGTCCTGATCGAGAATCGGGACCAGTACGGTCTGTCGAATTTCACCTTCACTCCCGAGCAGTGAAGCGGGCCTTCCAGAAAAGGCCGCCACTTCGCGGCCGCGTGATTCAATGAGAATGTGGCCCAGCGCCCGCCCACCCGCATCGCCGGCCGTTTGACCGTTCACCGCGACGGTTATGGATTCCTTATACCCGATCAGCCCTTGGCCGGCATGAGCGGTGACGTGTTCCTCCCGCCGGACGCGATCGGCGGCGCCATGCACGGAGACCGGGTCACGGTGAGACTGGTCCGGATGGGACGCGACGGACGCGCCGAAGGGCGGGTGTCGTCCATCCTGGAAAGAGCGCATCCGGCCGTGGTCGGCACGTTCCGCCGCATGCGGCACAACAATTACGTTGCGCCGCACGACGATCGCCTCCGCACGTGGGTGCTGATTCCAGAAGGCGCGGAGATTCCGCGGTCGAGCGCGGCGGAGGACCGCATCGGCGCGCCGGCCGCCAGCGTTTCCACCGCCGAAGAGCTCGAGGGCATGATCGTGAACGCGGAGATCCTCGAGTATCCCGGCAAGGACGAGAATCCGGTGGGCCGGGTGGTAGAGATTCTCGGCCGGCCCGGCGATTTCGGCGTCGATGTCGAGATCATCATTCGCAAGTACCACATCCCCCACCGTTTCCCGCCGGAGGTGCTGGAGCAGGCGCAGAGCGTTCCCAGTGTGATCCGGCAGACGGACCTCGAACAACGGCGCGATTTCCGCCCGCTCGACATCGTCACCATCGATGGCGAGACGGCGCGCGATTTCGACGACGCCGTTTGGGTGGAGCGTTTGAACAGCGGGAACTACGCACTCCAAGTGCACATCGCGGATGTCGGCCATTATGTCCGGCCCGGCACCCCCATCGATGAGGAAGCCGAGCGGCGCGGCAACAGTGTGTACTTCCCCGACCGAGCCGTGCCAATGCTTCCGCTCGAGCTCTCCACGGGCATCTGTTCGCTGAACCCGCAGGTGGACCGGCTGGTGATGTCGGTGCTTCTGGAAATCGACCCACAGGGCGAGGTGGTGGGACAGGAGTTCTGCCGTGGGGTCATCCGCAGCGCCGAGCGGATGACTTACACGAACGTTCACCTGGTCCTGAAGGGCGATCCCGGACTCCGGGAGCGATACGGACCACTGGTCCAGCGCTTCGAGCTGATGCGCGAACTTGCGCTGGCGTTGAACCGGAAGCGCGTCCAGCGCGGATCGATCGATTTCGATCTGCCGGAACCGCTGATCGAGTTCGACGAGTTCGGCGCGATGAGGGGCATCGGCCGGAGCCCCCGGAACCTTGCCCACCGCCTGATCGAGGAGTTCATGCTCGCCGCCAACGAGGCCGTGGCGGAGCATATCCAGGCGGGGGGCGGCGATACTCTGTACCGGATCCACGAGCCGCCGGATCCCAAGAGCGCCCTCGAATTCGAGCAGGTGGCGTCGCAGTTTGGGGTATCGCTCGGCATTCGCGGGCTCGACGTCAAGAAGTTCTCCCAAGCGGCCGGCCGCCGGCAGGGCCCGAAAACCCGCCGGGACGTATTTCTGCCGGTTCCCGACGTGAAGATCACGCCGCGCCACTATCAACGGCTGGTGCAGCGGATCGAAGGCCGCCCCGAAGAGCGGATCCTGGCGTACCTGATGCTGCGCTCGCTCAAACAGGCGAGGTACTGCGAAGAGAATCGCGGGCACTTCGCCCTCGCCGCCGGCGCGTATACGCACTTCACTTCGCCGATCCGCCGCTATCCCGACCTGGTCGTCCACCGGATGCTGGGCTCGCTGCTCGACCGGCAGCCCGCCGGCCTCGCTCCCGCCCGGCTCCAGCAGTTGGCGCGGCACTGCTCGGAGACGGAGCGGCGCGCCGACGACGCCGAGCGCGAGTTGGTCGATTGGAAGAAGATCGACTTCATGGCCGCGCGCCTCGGCGATGAGTTTCCGGCTCTCATCATCAACGCCGCGCCGTTCGGCTTCTTTGTCGAGCTCGAGGACCTGTTCGTCGAAGGCCTGGTGCCGATTGAGACCCTGCCGGGCGAGCGTTGGGGATTCAACGAGAGCACGCGCCAGATCGTAGGCTCGCGTTCCCGGCGCCGTTACTCCATCGGAAACCGGCTCACCGTCCGGCTGGACCGCGTCGACGCGCTGGAGCGACGGATGTACTTCTCCGTGGTTTGACGTTCCCCGCGCGTCCGCGGCCATCGGCTCGTTTTGCTATCATCGGCGCGATGATTCCTCATCACTTCGCCTCTGGGATCCTGGCGCCGGCATTGCTGGCGTGTCTCTTGAGCGGGCCGCTCGAGGCCGAGGAAGGGTTCGAGCCGCTGTTCAACGGCAAGGATCTGCGCGGCTGGCTGCTGGTCTACAAGAATTCCGGGAAGGGCTGCTACGCCGAGGACGGCAAGATCGTGTTTCCTCCGGACGGCGGGGGCAACCTGTTGACCATCCAGGAGTATGCCAACTTCATCGTTCGCTTCGAATTCCGGTTCGAACCGGGCGGCAACAATGGTGTCGGAATCCGCGCCCCCTTGTCGGGCGATGTCGCCTACACCGGAATGGAAATCCAGATCCTGGATCACGATCATGAGAAGTACCGGGGGTGGCTCAAGCCCTGGCAAAGAAACGGGTCCGTTTACGACGTCTTCCCGCCTCGGGCCGACGCCTTGAAGCCCGCCGGCGAGTGGAACGAAGAGGAAATCATCGCCGACGGAAGCCGCATCACCGTGAAGCTGAACGGCACTCTGATCACCGAAGCCGACCTGAGCTCGGTAACGGATCCGCAGGTACTCAAGAAGCATCCTGGGCTCCGGAGGACCGCCGGTCATATCGGTTTCCTGGGTCACGGCTCGCTGATCGAACTGCGGAACCTGCGGATCAAGGCTTTGCCGTAACGGCGGGCGGCACGCTTTCCAGCCGCCGGAAAGGAGATCCATGAGTACGCGTCGCGATTGGATGAAGCTGGCCGGGTGGGGGGCGATCGCCGGGGGAGTCCTCCGGGCACAAAGCCACCTGCCCGGCATTCCCAACATCGGCCTGAGGGCCGATTCCACGGCACCGCGCTCGGAGTGCGGCGTGGGCGCCCTGATGCCGTGGGCCGATTCTTTGTGGGCCGTTACCTACAACTCCCACATGGAGGGCACCGGCACCGGCCTGGGCCTCTATCGCATCGACGACCGGCTTCAGTCCGAGATGGTCCATACGCACAATGGGACCCACGCCAACCGGCTGCTGCATAGCGAATCAAGCACTGCCTTCATCGGCCCGTACGCCATCGACGCCCGGGGCAACTTCCGGTTCATTCCGGAGTTCAAGGATCACCGGCTCACGGCCACCATGCGGCACTTAACCGATCCGGCCAACCGCGTCTACCTGCTGACCATGGAGGGTCTGCTGTTCGAGTTGGACGTCACCAGCCTCAAGCCCCGCCAGCTCTTCAACCTGATCGGCGAGGTGGGCATAGCCAAGCGGCCCCATTTCAAAGGCGGCTACACGGGACAGGGCCGCGTCGTGGTGGCCAATAACGGGCTCCACGAATACGGAGACACCTCGGCCGGCCTATACGAATGGGACGGCAAGAAGTGGCGCACCGTGATCGACAAGCCGCACATGGATTGCGCCGGCCGGGAAAACATGCAGAATGTCGTCTTTTGCACCGGCTGGGACGAATCCTCGGTGCTCTTTTCGGCCCTGGTGAAGGGTCGCTGGCAACGGTACCGGCTGCCCAAGGGCAGCCACGCTTTCGACCACGCCTGGCAGACCGAATGGATGCGAATCCGCGAAGTCGAGACCGAGCACTTCCTTATGGACATCGTCGGACAGTTCTACGAGCTGCAACCGATGGTCTTTGAGAACGTGATCCGCGGCGTCAAGCCGATCTGCAACCACCTTCGCATCATCCCGGACTACTGCTCATTCCGCGGCCTGCTCGCGCTCGGAGGCAACGAGAACACGCCCAACGCCGACAACAACTCGCTCGGCGGTCAGCCGCAGTCCGGCATCTGGTTCGGCAAGACCGACGATCTCTGGTCCTGGGGCAAGCCGCAAGGATGGGGCGGACCGTGGCGCAATACGCCGGTCCGCAAGGGAGAGGCGTCCGATCCATTCTTGATGACCGGGTTCGACCGGAAGGTGCTGCACCTCAAGGTCCGCGAGGCGCGCAGTGTGCGGATCCGCATCGAAGTGGATTTCCTCGGCACCGGGGAGTGGGACCTGTACGAAGAGCTCGCGTTGAGCGGCTACGCCCACCACGTTTTCCCGGCCGGCTTCAGCGCCCACTGGGTGCGGCTGGTTACGGATGCCGATTGCACCGCCACGGCGGAGTTCGTCTATACGTGAAGCGTGCGGCGCTCAGCCAAAGCGCCACTCCCGCACCGGCGAGCGGCGGCCGCGATCGAGTTTTGAGAGCCGGATCCATTGGAAGTCGATGCGGCCGGCCTGGTCGGTGAACTGGAGCGCCATGCGCCCCAGCCAACCCTGAACCTTGAAGGGTACGCGGTAGTCGCGCCATGATCCATCCGCGGTGAAGCCCACCGGCGCCTGGTAGTCCTTGTTCTGAGGATCCTCGATGGCGCCCCAAAGGAAGCTGGTCACGGCGACCTCCCGGGA
>CAYRPT010000317.1:0-384 GCA_964425895.1 uncultured Solibacteraceae bacterium
ATAGCGGGAGGGCCGCCACCCCGAGAAACTCCCGGCGTCTCATGCCACCATTGTCTCCCTTCACCAGTCCAGCACGGCGCCGTCCGGGGCATAGACCAGCGAGGTAAGCCGCTCCTGCTCGAACGGATGCCGCGCCGCGGCGGCTTCATCCACGGCGACGCCCAACCCCGGCGCCTCGGACGGTAGCCAGTAGCCTTTCTCGGTTCGCAGCGTGCTCTGGACCACCTCCCACCGCCATGGCACGTCACTCAGCATGTCTTCCTGGATGAGGAAGTTGGGTGTAGACAGGGCGAAGTGCAGCGCCGCCGCGTTGGCGACCGGACCCAGCGGGTTATGCGGCGCCACGCCCATGTAGTAGGTCTCCGCCATAGCGGCGATCTTCTT
>CAYRPT010000317.1:394-5497 GCA_964425895.1 uncultured Solibacteraceae bacterium
CCACCGCAGTGGCACAGATCGGGCTGGATGATGTGCGCGGCCTGCTTTTCGAACACCTCGCGAAACTGGTGGCGCGTCACTAGCCGCTCTCCCGTGGCAATCGGAACGCGAACCGCCCGGCGTACCTCCGCCAGCGCGTCGATATTCTCCGGCGGCACAGGTTCCTCGCAGAAGTACGGGCGAAACTCAGCCACGCTCTGGATGTATTGAATGGCCGCCGCCGGTGTGGTTCGGCCGTGGAAGTCGATCATTACGTCGACGGAGTCACCGACCACCGCGCGCAGCTTGCCGATCACACCGGCGAATTTCTTGACCGTCGCCGGGCCCGTCAGCGGCTCCGAAAACGGGACACATACCACCTTGACTGCGGTGTAACCACGCGCCACCACCTCCTCGGCGAGGCCGATGACCGGACCAGGATCGAAGGTATCGTACACGCTCTCCATCTGACCGCCTCCGAGGTGCGTGTACATCCTCACTTTCTCTCGCACTGCCCCGCCGAGCAGTTTGTAGACAGGCACGCCCAGGTGTTTGCCCGTGATGTCCCAGCACGCCTGCTCGATGCCCGAGATTGCTGAAAGGCCCACCACGCCCGGCCGGAAGAAAGGCTGCCGGTAGAGTTTTTGGTAGAGATGCTCGATCCGCGTCGGGTCGTCGCCCAGGACGAATGGCTTCAAGTCTTCGATCGCGCCCGCGACGGACCGCGTCTTCCATTCGAGCGAGGCCTCGCCCCAGCCCACGAGTCCCGCCACGTCGGTTTCCACCTTCACGAAGACCCAGTTGCGCATCTGCGCGTTCACGACAACGGTGTGGATATCGGTGATCTTCATGGCGCAGGCTACGGTTCGCGCGCCGAGGCCACCGCCTGCCGGCAGTTCTCACGGATGGAGTCCCACCGGCCGGCGCCGATGTCGTCCTTGGTGGCGATCCAGGTGCCGCCCACGGCGAGCACGGTCTTCTGGCCGAGGTACTCCTTTAAGTTGGCTTGGTTGACCCCGCCGGTCGGGATGAACTTCACGCCGAGGTGTACGTAGGGCGCGGAGATGCTTTGCAGCATCTTGACCCCGCCGGCAGCGCCCGCGGGGAAGAACTTCATCGTCCGCACGCCCTGCGCCAGCGCCGCCTCGATGTCCGACGGGGTCATCACGCCCGGAGCAAACGGGAACCCGGCCCTCAATGCCTCGCCCACAACCTGAGGGTTGCAGCCCGGCGCCACTCCGAATCGCGCCCCGCAGTCGATCGCGCGGCGCAGGTTCTCTACGGTCAGGACAGTTCCGGCGCCGACCAGCACTTCAGGACGCTCTTTCCCGATCTTCTCGATCACCGCCGCCGCAGCCGCCGTGCGGAAGGTGATTTCCGCCACCGGCAGCCCTCCTTCCAGCAGGGCGTCGGCCAGCGGCAGCGCCGCGCTGACATCTTCAATGGCAATCACCGGAACCACACGTAGCGATCCGATGTGGGAATAGACCTCATCTGATGGCATGATCTTCTTCCTGTCTCTCTCGCTGGCGCGGACCCTCGGGAACCGCCTCTGTCCCCCCGGGAAGCGATCCGCCCGCGGGCGCGCCTCTAAGCTCACCGTCGTTTTTCATTGTCGCGCGTCTCGAGCCGCGAGGGCATCTGGATGCCCAGGCCTCGATCGCCGCCGCCTCGGCCATTGACGGTCCAGGCGCCGTCCGATGGATAGAGGCCCGTCCACAACGCTTTGCGGACGTGGGAAACTGAGGCATGGCAATGCGGCGACGGGAACTGCTCGCGCTGAGTCTTGGGTGGCCGGCGCTCGTCCGCGCGGCCGCGAGCGGCGGAATGCGCTTTGGTCTCGTCACCTATCAATGGGGGAAGGATATGACGCTCCCCACGCTGCTGGACGCCTGCAAGCGAAGCGGCTTGCTTGGCGTCGAGCTGCGCACGGAGCACGCTCACGGCGTCGAGCCGTCGCTCAGCAGGGTGCAGCGGCTGGAAGTACGGAAGCGTTTCGAGGATAGTCCGGTCACCCTGGTGGGCTATGGCTCCAACGCCGAGTTCCATTCCGGCGACCCCGCCCAGGTACGGCACAACATCGAGCTGACGCGCCAATATGTCCAGCTCATGCACGACTGCGGCGGAAACGGCGTCAAGGTGAAGCCGAACGGCTTCGTTCCGGGGATTCCGCGCGAAAAGACAATCGAGCAGATCGGTAAAGCGCTCCGTGAGGTCGGGGAATACGCCTCCGATTGGGGCCAGCGGATCCGCGTCGAGGTCCACGGCCGGGGCACGAGCGAGCTGCCCGTGATGAAGGCCATCATGGACGCCGCCGGCCACAAGAACGTCGTGGTCTGCTGGAATTCGAACGATGAAGACCTGGCGGGCCAGGGGCTGGAGTACAACTTCAAGCTGGTGAAAGACCGCCTGGGCGACACCTTGCACGTGCGTGAGCTGAACCTCGGCGACTACCCGTACGAAGCGCTGTTCCGCCTGCTGAAGGGCGTGAACTACCAGGGTTGGATGCTATTGGAGGCGCGCACCGAACCGTCCGACAAGGTTGCTGCCATGATCGAACAGCGGAGTGCGTTCGAGCGGCTCGCCGGCTGACGCGTCACGCTGTCTGGCCGGCCCCCCCCGGTCAGGTCCCCTCTTCGCCGGCGGGCAAGAGTTTTAGTTCGACCACCTGCTGGCCGCCCTCTTCCAGCTTCACCTTCTCGCCGTCGCCCTCGAATGGCTCGAGGAAATCGGGGTCGCGGTAAGCGCCGCCCTCCACGTGATCAAAGGCCAGAGCGTGATACTCGCCGGGAGAGATGCCGCTGATGGTGAACCGCCCGTATTGATCCGTGGTCGCCGTGAGGAACAGCTCCGGCCGCGTACGCCGCGCCGCGTCGGGAACCAGGGCAACCAAGGCTCCCGGCGCCGGCTTCTTGTCCTCGTCAAACACCGCGCCGGTCAACAGCGCTCCCTTCAGGCTGACCGTGACCGAGAGGTCCGAAAGCGCCCCTTCGGTGAGTTCGAGGCCGCCCTCGATGATGTCCTGCCGGCCGATTCGGGCGGACTTGAGGAACGCTCCCTCGGGCAGACCGTTCACGCGGATCGAGTACATTCCCGGGGCCATGCCGTCCAACGTGAAGGCGCCCTCCGCATCTACGCTCCCGGCGCCGCCTCCGAACCAGGAGCCGCGCGGCGACAGCTCGACACGGAACGCCTCCAGCCGCGTTCCGGCGGGCTTCTCCTCGATCCGCAACTGGCCGGATACGCTGACACCCGCGGTGAGGGACAGCGTCAGCCCATCGACTGTGTCCCCGCCTATCTCCACGGGCAGCCGCCCGAACAGCCGCTGGTCCCGGCCGCGCGTCACAGCGAAGAGAGTGTAGGACCCGGGCAGAGCGCCGGCGATCTCGAACTCGCCCGTCTTAGGGTCGGCCGGCTCCGACCGCACCGATCCGAAAACCATGGCGCCCCGACGCGGCAGCAGGGAAACCACCAATCGCTCGCCCGGCGGAACCACGCGGCCACGCACGCGGACGCCGCGCATCGGCGCGAGCTGGAAGTCCACGCCGGTCCGCTCTTCGCCTGCGGCCAACCGGAGAGGCTGCGCCTGATCCGCCTCATAGACGCCCGGATAAAAAACCGTCGGGTAGGAGACATCTGGTGAGACCGCACCCGGGCCGCGCAGGAGCATGGACCGGCCGCCGCGCCCGCGGTAGGAGACGGCGAGGTAGTACCGGCCGGGCGCCAAGCCGAACATGCGATAGTCGCCGAGGTCGTTCGTCGTGACCCCGCCGCTCACCGGAGTGAGGCGCTTTTCGCCGCCCGTGTATTGGTAGCGCATCGCGGTCAACTGAGCATGTGGGATGGGCTCCCCGTCTTCGTCGAGCACCCGCCCCAGGATCACCGCGGCCGGGGTCAGCTTCACGGCAAGGCCTTCCAAACGCTGGCCCGCCGTGACCACAATCTCCGCCCCGCCCGAACCCGGCCTCTTCTCCCCGTAAGCGGCGCGCGCGTACCGGTTCTTCTCGGCCGACAGGTGATAGGCGCCGGGAGCCACCTGGTCGAATCGGAATGTGCCGCCGCTATCGGTGACGCTCGAATAGCGCTGCTGGCCGCCGCGCCCGGTCTGATAAAGCGTCACGCGAACCTTCGCCAGCGGCGCTTCGGAGACCGCGTCGTAGGCGCCTCCGGCCACGGTGGCCGGTTGGATACCGGTGGGTTCCTCGCCGGGAGAAGTGGCTGCGGCCAGGAGGAGAGAAACTGCGAAGCTGCAGGCGCTACGGGGCATAAAGAACCGCTTCCTTAGCAGAGTACTGAAGAAAGGCTCTCCAGGGAACATTTGTGAATGTTTCCTGGCATCAATGGCGTGCGGCCTCTGCGCCGGAGGCGCCCAGCCGCGCGGTTAGGGCTGAGAAGCGCCCCTTGGGAGCCCGTAACACACTCCTGGTGACAGTCCGCGACGTCCTCAAAGCCTCCCCGGCGTGTGCAGCGGCCTGGAACGTGATCGCCTTTCATAAGCTCTGGCGGCCGCAACTCCGAGCCGTGTTCTTTCAGGACCCTGTTAGTGGAACGTCGCCCGCGGGAGAAGGGTTACCGCTTGGGCGGAAAGAGAATGCCGGACTCGACACGTACGTTCCAGTCGAAGTACCCGCCCGAATAGGACTCCGAACCCGCGCTAAGCAGTTGGATCGCTCCACCCGTCTTGTCGAGCCGGAGGCTTAGTTCATTGACCTCGGCCGCGAACTGCTGCCGGGTGCGGCGGCCGACGCCAAACGAGTGGTTTGGCTTCTCCAGGCCGATGGAGCGAAGCGAGAAGCCCTCGAGATCCTCGTGGCGCAGCTCGACGGCGCTCTTCCGGAAGCGCAGCACGATGGCGCCATGCGGCGGCGTCATCCACTTCGAAGAGTCCGGGCTCGGCTTCAGAGCGGCGAGTGAGTAGGCTCCCGACTGGATGACGATGCGCGCGTCCCGCTCGTCGACCTCGAAGGGAAACAGGCCGATCAGCACCGCCTTGTCGGCCTCATCCCACACGGCCACGGCCGATTTCAACTCCATCGTGTTCCCGTTGAGTGTGATCACGCCGGAGGCTCGGTGGACGGCGGGCTCTTGTCCGCAGAGAGTGACTACGCCAAAGACTGTTGCCAG
>CAYRPT010000318.1:0-5495 GCA_964425895.1 uncultured Solibacteraceae bacterium
CCGTCGAAGTCGATCCCCCGCCTGGCCAGCTCAGCCCGGATCACCTGACGTTGGATGAGATCCCCGGCTTGCATGGCGAGGCAAGAATCGTCCTTCGCCTCCCACGCCGGCATGGGGTAGTCCCTTGCGTGCAGCCACGCCCGGCCCATCTCCAGGCCGATCACGGCCTCCTCCCGGCCCGACCATTCGGCCTGCCGCGCCATGTTGAGCAGAATGAAGTGGATCGTCTCCGGCCCCTGGCGGTGATGGATGGTCACCGCGTGCGCTGCCAACACACTCTTGAGGAAGTTGGAATTGCGGAGATACTCCACCAGGATCGGACGCTCCTCGGCGTCGCGGGGCAGATGCACCGATCCGCGGGACGTGTCGGTGAAAACGCGCGCCACGACTACCCGCCGGCCGCCGAAGGCTTCGATCTCAGCCCGCCATGCGGCCAGCGGCTCCGTCAGGGCCACCGCGGCGGACGGCTGCGCCCAGGCGGCCGAAGCGGCGAGCAGGGAAAGAACCAGCACACGAACACTCACGTCCCCACTGTAACCGTTGGGCTCCTACAATGGCGATTGTGGGCCCTTCGGCGAGCGCGGAGCACCCGGCGCGGGAACGGGCGACGGAAGTATTCGCCGGCTCTAGCCGGGCGGAGGTGGGTTTGTGCGCTCAGGCTCGGGAAAGCGGTCACCGGCCGGACGCTCCCCTGCGCCGCCGCGCCTTTCTCGCCTTGCTTCCCGGAGCTTTGTCCTGCGGCAACCGCAAGGCAGAGGGCTTTGCGGGCTTTGCCTTCGTGGCCAACAGCGCCGGCCGGGCCGTGGCCGTGATTGACCTGGGAGCGTTCGCGGCGACCCGGCACGTGCTACTCGATGCCGACCCGGTGCAGCTCTTACGCCATCCCAATAAGGCTCGCGTGTTTGCTCTGACGCCCGCCGCGGGCGCCATCCACGAAATCGACGCCACCGCACTCGAAGCCGTGCGCCGGGCCCGGTGCGACCGGTCCGCCACCTCGATGAGGTTCGGTGAGGGTGGGGGTACTCTCTGGGTGCTGAGCCCGGCGGCTCGCACCGTCGCTGGATTCGAGACCGCCTCGCTCCGATCCGCGGGCCGGCACGCTCTTCCCCATCACGCCTCCGATTGGGACGTCTCGCCGGACGGCCGGCTCGCAGCCGTCGCCTTCGAAACGCAAGGCGCTGTCGGGCTCCTCGACCTTGCCTCGGGCGGCTTGCGCGTAGCGGCCGTCGGAGACGGTACCGCCGACTTGGTGCGCTTCCGCTCCGACGGGCGCCAGTTGCTCGTGGGGGATCGCGCTCGCCGCCGCCTTTCGGTACTGGACGCCGGGACTCTCCAACTTATAGTCCATCTTCCCCTGGCGGTCTCGCCCCGGCACTTCTGCTTCAAGCCGGACGGCGGTCAGCTCTTCATCACCGGGGACGGATTGGACGCCGTGGTCACGGTGCACCCCTACCAGACACAGATCGGATCCACCACCCTGGCAGGCCCTGCGCCTGGTCCGATGGGCGCATCGGTGGACCCATCCTACCTTTTTGTGACGAATCCCGAGGCCGGCGACGTCACCGTAATTGACATCGACACGCAACGCGTCATCGCCGTAGTGGCCGCCGGGGCCTATCCGTGCCACGTCACGGTGACGCCCGGCAGTGAGTATGCCTTGGTGCTGAACCGCGACTCGGGCGACATGGCGGTGATCCGCCTCGCCGCTCTCACCGGACGGCGGGGCCGGCTTGCTCCGCTTTTCACCATGGTGCCCGCCGGTTCCCGGCCGGTGAGCGCGGTAGTCTGGGCCGTAACCCCCACCGGCGCATAGTTTACAGCCCGGCGCGAATCCCGAACGGCCCGGCGGGAGTCTCTTCCCGTGTGAGCCGCGCTCAAGGACTCATCTCGAGGCGACACTTGGCGGGGAATCTGTGCTCGTGCGCCGCATTGGCGCTTGGGCTGGGCATCCCGGCCTTGGCGGCTTCGGCGCCCGAGGCCACGCTCGACGCCGTCTACGAAAAGCTCTACAGCTTCGAATTCAGCGACGCCCGCGTGCTTCTGAACGCCGCTCAGCAGGCGCATCCCGGCGACCCGCTTCTCCCGGTGACCGGAGGCGCCGTGGAGCTGTTCGCCGAGCTGAACCGGCTTGGCATTCTCGCGAGCAGCTTCTATCGGGACCAGGGCGAAAGCCTGCAAAAGCACCGTCTGACGCCATCCGTGGCGGCGCGCGACAGCCTCTTCGCGAACCTGGAGCGGGCTCGGGAACTCGCTTCAGCCCGGCTGGCGGCCAGTCCGGACGATGCCGACGCCCACTTCGCGCTGGCGTTGGCGGCCGGCCTCGAATGCAACTACGCTGTGTTTATTGAGAAGCGGCGCTTCCACGCCCTTCCTCTCGCCCGGCTTTCTCATCACCACGCCTTGCGAACGCTCGATATCGACCCTGATTACCACGACGCCCGCCTGATCCCCGGATTAAACGAGTACGTGGTGGGCAGCCTGCCCTTCTTCGTGGAATGGTTCGTGCGGTTCGAAGGCGTGGAAGGCAGCAAGGCGAAGGCTGTAGCCGATCTTGCCCAGGTGGCCCGCTCCGGGCGCTATCTGGGCTCCTACGCCCGAATCCTGCTCGCGATGATCCACATTCGCGAGCGGCGCTATGCGGCCGCCCGCGCGATAACCGCCGAACTGGCGGCCGGCTATCCGAACAATCTCCTCTTCCAGACCGAACTCGAAAGGCTGAATCGCCGGGTCGCAGGTGGTGGATAGTCCACCTTGCGATGCGGAAGCAGGAGAGTGTCGTCACTCCCGCTCGCGCGTTCAGGGCCGAACGACAAATTCACCTTCGCGGACGCCATAGTCGGGCGGCATTTTCCGGTAGTCCGTGCCCACCCGGCTGTTCCAATCCCAGACCACCTGCCCGTCCTTCAAGGTCAACTCGCACTGCAGGCGCTGACGGCCGGCGAGGGTGGCGCCACTCGCGTCCTTGAAGCCGAACTCCCCCTGCATCAGGCGCCAGACGGCAATGTCGGCAACCGCGCCGGGCGAAAGATGCCCGAGCTCTTCCTTGCCGATCACCTTGGCGGGCCGTTCGGTTGCCCGCGCGACGATCTCCGTCAGGGGCATCGCCATGGCCAGGAACTTCGACATGGTGGTGGGCAGGTCGATCATGCCGGCATTCTGGCTGCCGGCGTGAAGGTCCGTGGAGATCGTGTCCGGATAGAAACCCTGCGCGACCGCAGGTACGGCGTTCCGCCAGACAAAGCTGCCGCCTCCATGCCCGACATCAAAGATGACCCCGCGCTTCCGCGCCTCTGAAAGATACGAATACAGGCGGCCTTGTTCGTCCACCCAGGGCACGGGCCCGCGATAGACGTGGGTGGTGATATCGCCGGGCCGCAGCCGCTGGGTGACCAGCTTCCAGTACGGCCGTTCCGGCAGGAAGTAGCCGAAGTCCACCATAATCGGGATGCCCGCCAGCTCGCCGGCCCGCAGGGCGGCATCGACTTGCGTCCAACCGGGCTTCTCGTAATGCGCCGCCTTCACACCCACGACCACATCCTGGTGTTTGCGCGCCAGACGGGCCACTGCCTCCGGGTCGAAATCGTCCTGCTCAACCATGTTGCTTGACATGCCGTAGCCGGCGATATTGATGAAGGCGAAGACGCGGGTCTGCACCCGGTCCACCACCGTGGCGCGAAAGAACTCAAAGTTGCGCCAGCCGGCCGAGCCGGCATCGGCCATGGTGGTGACGCCGGTGCGGAAGCTAAAGGAGTCGGGCATGATGCTTTGGTCGCCGGCCCAAGCTCCAGGCATGTTGGTGGTGTAGAAGAAATGCGTATGGATGTCCACCAGCCCCGGCGTGATGATGAGACCGCCGACATCCACCACCCGCTTCGCCCGGGCCGGCTCGATGTGCTCGGCCACGGCGGCGATACGACCTTGCAGAACCGCCACCGCCCGCGGCGCGTCAATTCCGTTGCGCGGATCGATCAGGCGGCCGCCGGTCAGCAGCAGATCATATTGCTGGGCGAAAGCCCCGGCGCCCAAAACCAGCAGGAACGTGCAGTTTCTGAATCTCATAGGCGAACGCCATCCAAGCTAAGCTCCCCGCATCTTAGCAGTTCGGGCGCCCGGTGGACCGGCTGGCGCGAACGAGGGTGCGGCGCCGCTGGGAGCCCGACCGGCGAGCTCCCACCCGGCGCCACGAACGGCCCGGGAAGCCGCCGCGGGCCGCCCGCCGGCGCCCGCGAGTCTCAGCTCCCCAGAGCTACGCCCTAGCCGCGGAGCAGGCTCAGCACAGCCTGCGGCGCCACATTCGCCTGAGCGAGCGCGGCGATACCAGCCTGCTGGAGGATCTGCGCCTTGGTGAGGTTGGCCGCCTCCGCCGCCAGGTCCGCGTCCCGGATACGGGACTCGGATGCCGCGAGGTTGTTGAGCTGCGTCTGAGCCAGGCTGACGGCGAAGTTGAAGTTGTTTTGCCCTTTTCCAACCACGGCCTGAGCGGCGCCGAGACTCGCTACCGCGGTAGCCAGGGCGGTTACGGCAGCCTCGGCGCGGTCGGCCGTGTCAATGCTGACCGTGCCACCCGTACCGAGTTCTCCGCTCCCCCACATCCCCGCGGTCCCGTCGTTGAGGCCGTGAGCCACACCGGCGCCGGTGTCGAGCGTGGTGCTGGCGTTCACCTGGAACTCGACGTCCTTGGCCACAAAGCTGATCTCGCCTCCGCTGGCGCCGTCGGCGACCGCGAAGATGCCGGCCAGCGGCGACGTCGTATCGGTCCGCAGAGCGGTGTTGATCGCAGTTACGGCCTGCGCCAACGTAGTGGCTCCGCTGAGACTGATGGTCGCCTTCACCAGCGCGCCGTCCCCATCCCGCGTGGATACGGTGATCGTTTGGGCGTCGCCGGCGTCCATGTCGGTGTAGGCAAGCGTCTGGACGCCGGTAACTCCGCCGGCAATCTTCCGCGCGCCCGCCGCCGTGCTGTCGCCCGTGGTGCCGGTAACCGCACCCAGCAGCGCCGCACTGAGATTGGTCGAGCCCTGGACGTGGAACGCCGAGTCTCCCGAGGTGAATACCAGGCTCTGCTCACCGTTTGCGCCCTCCGCCAGGGCGGCCCGGATGCCGGCGTTCTGGAAGTTCAGCCCGTCGGAGGTCGAAGTCGAGACGTTGGCAATCGCCGCGTTGATGGCGTCCACCAGTTCCTGCTCCGAGTTCAGGTTGTCCACGTCGCCGTTGGCCACGCTGACGCTGATCGCGCTGAAGCCGGCTCCATTGAACACAAAGGTGGCCGCCTGGTCGTTGCTGGCGACCAACTGCTGGAGGCTCGTGGAGGAACCGGCGCGAATGTCGGCCCCATCCGCGGTTTCGTACGTCGCCAGGCCAAGGCTCGCGGCGTCCACCAGCGACGAACTCAAGTCCACTGACACCGAGCCGTTGGCGATCTCGCTCACCGCGCCCACGCTTCGGCCGCCGCCAATGAACACCGACAGCTCGCGCGCGAAGGTGCCGCCCTCATT
>CAYRPT010000319.1:0-5489 GCA_964425895.1 uncultured Solibacteraceae bacterium
TCCCGGACTACCTGCCGGTGGACGAGCGCCACCCCGTCCGCCCCGTCGATGTCAACGGCGTTCACAAGCTGGCCGCCGAGCTCTACCACCGGCTGGCCTCCACACTGGTCGGACAGCAGACGGTGTGCCTGCGAATCACCAACACCTACGGACCGCGTCAGGCCCTGAACCTCCCGTGGCAGGGGTTCATCGGGACGTTTTTCGCCCGCGTCCTGGCCGGCTCGCCCCTCACCGTCTATGGCGACGGCCGCCAGTTGCGGGACATGCTCTACGTCGACGACGCCGTCCGGGCCTTTCTGGCCGCCGGCTGCGCGCCGCTCCCCGCCGATACCCCGCACACCACCCTGAACGTCGGCGGCCCCGAGCCACTGGAGCTCCTCCGCATCGCCGAAATCCTCGCCGAGGCCGGGGGCCTCCAGCCCGCCGGCGGACCGCCGGTCCGTCTCGTGCCTTTTCCGCCCGAGCGCCGCAAGATCGACATCGGCAGTTACACGGCCGACGACCGCCGCTTTCGCGCCTGGTCAAACTGGCGCCCGGAAATCCATTTCGCCGACGGCGCCGCCCGGACCCTCGATTTCTATCGCCAACATGCCCGGCACTATCCCACTTCCGATTCCGCTGACCGACCTGAGGCAGGGCCACCGCGAGTGCCTGGACGCCTGGCGTAGAAGGCTTCCTGAGCTCGTCGAGCGCAGCCAGTGGATTCTCGGCCCGGAGCTCGCCGCGTTTGAGGAGGAATTCGCGGCGTTCTGCGGCGGACGCTACTGCGTGGGAACCGGCAGCGGCACCGATGCTTTGACCATCGCGCTTCGCCTCCACGGCGTCTCGGGCCCCGGCCGGGAAGTCATCACCACTCCCCTCACCGCCCCCTTCACCGCTCTGGCGGTGATCGCCGCCGGCGCCCGGCCGGTATTCGCCGACATCGACGAGGAGACGCTGCTGCTCGATCCGGCGAAAGCGGCCGCGGCCCGGACGCCGGACACCGCGGCGTTCCTGCCGGTCCACCTGTACGGACAAACGTGCGATCTGGACCGCTGGGGCGCCCTGGCGGAGGAAACCGCCGCCGCGCTCGTCCAGGACGCCTGCCAGGCCCACGGGGCGCTTCACCGCGGGCGGCCTCTGACAAGCTTTTCCCGCTTCGTCGCCTATAGCTTCTACCCCACCAAGAACCTCGGCGCTTTAGGTGACGGTGGAGCGCTCGTGCTCGACCGTGAGCCGGATGCCGAGCACGCCCGCAGCCTGCGCGACGGCGGCCGTAAAGGGGCGCACGTAAGCCAGGTCCCGGGTCTGAACTCCCGCCTCGACGAGCTCCAGGCCGCCTGGCTCCGAGTCGCGTTGAAGCGGCTGGCAGCGTGGAACAACACCCGCCGCCACCTGGCCGGCATCTACGACGAGGAACTGGCCGGCGTCCCCGGCGAGCTTCTCCAGCCGGTGGGGCGTCGAGCGGGGGGAGACCACGTCTATCACCTCTACGTTGTACGCACCCCCCGGCGCGACGCGCTGCGGGACGAACTTGCCAGGCACAACATCGGCACCGGCATCCACTACCCAGTGCCGCTGCATCTTCAACCGGCGTTCGCCGGCTGTGGCTCGCAAGCCGGGGATCTGCCCGTGGCTGAGCGGGCGGCCCGGGAAATCCTTTCGCTGCCCATCGGCCCCCACCTCGGCGAGGAGCACGTCCGAATCGTGGCGCGGCACATCCGCCGCTTCCTGCTGTCCGCGGCCGCCCCGCGACAAACGATATGAAGAACGATCCAACCGGCGGTCCTATCCACTGGCGCATGCACATTCCGGCGCCGCCCGAGCGGGTCTTCGCCGCGCTTGACTCGGCCGAGGGGCGCGCGTCGTTCTGGGCGGAGTCCGCCATCGAGCGGGATGGCTCTATCGAATTCCGGTTCATCAACGGCTACGCGCACAAGGGCAAGGTGCTCGAGCGGCGTCCCCCTCATGTTCTGGAAATCGACTACATCGGCGGCCCGGCGCGGTTCGAGTTGACTCCGGACGGCCGGGGCGGTACGGACCTTCTGCTCACGCAGGAAGGGATCGGTCCCGAGGAATGGAGCGAGGTTCATGCCGGCTGGCTCAACGTGCTTTTTCCACTGAAGGCTTGGGTGGCGCACGGCGTCGATCTTCGCAACCACGATCCCGGGCGTTCCTGGGATCAGGGTTACGCCGATCAGTGATCGCGCCGCGGGATCTGCGGGACACAACACTTGCTGATTACTGTGTCGAGGCTTAGCCGGCGGAAGCGCACTCCCCTTCCACACCCGGCCACGCGCGAACGTCATACTATAGGAAGCGAAAGGAATCGTGCGTATGCGAATGCGTGACCAGCGCCAGGGCTTCTCGCTGATCGAGCTCCTGATCGTTATCGCGATCATCCTGATCATCGCGGCGATTGCGGTGCCGAAGCTGGACAAAGCCCGGATGCATACCCAGGAAATGGCCGCCATCCGGCAGGTCGGCACGGTCCACCAGGCGCAAACGCAGTATTACTCCCAGTTCGGCAAGTACGCCAAGTCTCTCACCGAGTTGGGCCCTCCGTCGGGCGGCGAAGCCGGACCCGAGGGAGCCGACCTGATTCCCGGAGACCTTGCCAAGGGTGAGAAAACCGGCTACCGGTTCACTGTCCAGGCCGTCGAAGGGGGCTATACGGTCAGCGCTGTCCCCGTGACCTACGGAAGCACCGGCCGCCGCACCTTCTACTCCGACCAGACGCTGGTGGTTCGTGAGAACTGGGGCCAGGAACCCGCCGACGCCAACAGCCCGGAGATCAAGTAGCGGGGCCGGCTTGAGCGCATCCCACCTCCCGCTCCGCCTCGCCGCGTGCGCCGGGCTCCTCCTCTCGTGCGGCTCCGAGCGTACCGCGGTACGGCCCGTCGGGGAACCAGTGGAAATCGCCGCTCCCTTTGGCCTGCCCGCGGTGCCGCGTCCCGCGGGGAATCCTCCAACCGCCGAGGCCATCGAACTGGGACGGCGCCTGTTCTTTGAACCGGCCCTCTCCGCCGACGGGACGATTTCGTGCGCCTCGTGCCACCGGCCGGAACACGGCTTCGCTGACCCGAGGGCGCTTTCGAAAGGCGTCGGCGGACAGGACGGCCCACGCAACACGCCCACTGTTTTGAACGGCGTGTACTTCGAACGTCAATTCCACGATGGACGCGCCGACAGCCTCGAAGAGCAGGTCGAAGGGCCGGTCACCAGCCCCGTCGAGATGGCCCAAACACGCGCCGGCGCCGTCGCGCGGATTGGCGCCGCCGGTGACTACCAGACTGGCTTCGAGCGCGCCTTTGGGCCTGGTCCGGTGACGTTCGAGAAGATCGCCATGGCGATCGCGTCGTTCGAGCGCACACTCGTCAGCGGCGATTCCCCTTTCGACCGCTTCTACTTCGGCCGGGATCCAGCCGCGCTGAGCGAGGAGGCCCGGCGGGGCTGGGAGGTGTTCCGGCTCCCGGAAAAAGGCGACTGCGCCGTTTGCCACCTCGTGGGCGCCCGCGCGGCGCTGTTCACCGACAACCTGTTTCACAACCTGGGCGTGGGCCTCGACGCCGGCGGCGATCTGACCGATCTCGGCCGCTCCAACGTGACCGGGCGCGACGCCGACCGCGGCGCGTTCAAAACCCCTTCCCTCCGCAACGTCGCCCTCACCGCGCCCTACATGCACGACGGCAGTCTGAAGACACTCCGCGAGGTGATCGACTTCTACGCCGTCGGAGGCCGTCCCAACCCCAGCCTGGACCCCGAGATCAAGCCCTTGCTGCTCAGCGAGCAAGACCGCCGCGACCTCGAGGCATTTCTCGAATCCCTCACTGGGACGATGCCGGCCGGCGCCACTCCATCCCGCTAACGCCGATCCGCCCCAGCCATCGGCCGTGCTCGAAGCAAACGGATGTATTCTGAGGGACGATGAAAGCGCCGGCCCTTGTTCTCACCCTGGTGGTCGCGACGCCCGGTTTGCCAGCCGCAATGGAAGCGGAAGCCCTGGCGGCGCTGCGGCGGGCTGTGGGCTTCTACCGCACGGCCGTCTCCATCCGGGGCGGGTATCACTTCCACTACGCCGCGGATTTGAGCTACGGGCGTTCGGAGCACGCCGAAGGTCCCACTCAGGTCTCCGTGCAGCGGGACGGTACCCCAGCGGCGGGAATGGCATTCCTGCGGGCTTACGCGGCCACCGGCGATCGCTTTTACCTTGAAGCGGCGCGCGACACCGCGCTCGCCCTCGTTCGCGGCCAACTCTGCTCCGGAGGATGGCACTACATTGTCGAGTTCGATCCCGCGCGGCGCAGCCGGTACGCCTACCGCGCCGATTCCAACTGTCGCCCCGGCGCCTTCAACGTATCCACGCTGGACGACAACGTAACCCAGGCGGCCGTCCGCCTGCTCGCGCGCGTGGACAAGGCGCTCGGCTTTCAGGACGAACCGATTCACCAAGCCGTAGAGTTCGCCCTCGCCAGGCTCATCGACGCACAGTACCCGAACGGCGCCTGGCCTCAGAGGTTCGAGCGCCCGCCGGAGGCCGCGAACTTCCCCATCCTGAACGCCAGCTACCCGCGCGAATGGCCGCGCCAGTGGCCCGGTGACGGTTACCAGGCGCATTACACTTTCAACGACAACACCATTGCCGACGCCATCGACCTGTTTCTCGAGGTGGCGCGCATCTACGGGCGGGCCGAATACCGCCGGGCCGCTGAAAGAGGTGGCAATTTCATCCTGCGGGCGCAGATGCCGGAACCGCAGCCCGCCTGGGCACAGCAGTACGATCGCGACATGCATCCTGCCTGGGCGCGGGTTTTCGAGCCTCCGGCCGTTACCGGAGGCGAGTCCCAGGGCATCCTGCGCCTCCTGCTCCTGCTCTACCGGGAGACAGGCAACCGGAAGTATCTCGAGCCGGTGCCGCGCGCCCTCGACTACCTCAAGGGCTCTGTCCTGCCTCCATCGGACTCCGAGATCTACCGGCGGGCGGCCCGCGGCGGCGGCCCCGTGCTCGCCCGCTTCTACGAACTCGAGACCAACAAGCCGCTCTATATCACCAAGGGCACGCAAATTCAGGTGAAAGGGAGCCCCGGAATTCGGCCCGACGGCTACCAACTGAGCTACAGCGACCGGTCCGTCATCACGCACTACGGTGTGCTGGTGAACGGTGGCGGCCTGGCGGCCATCGAGCAGGAGTACCACCGCGTGCGCGCGGCGGACCCCGGCAGTCTGCGCCGTCCGGACACGCTGCACGGGCTGTCTCCCTGGCAAAGAGACGAGGTAACGGAGCCCGGCCAAACGGATATTCGCGCGCTGATCTCCGCCCTGGACGAGCGGGGCGCTTGGGTCGAGGAGGGCTACATCGGCAAGGCGGACCGTGTGCTTTCGCTGTTCGCCGCCCGTGACATGGTGCTCCGCGCCGGAGATCGGATTCTCCCCCTGAAGGAGAACGACACCGTGGAAGTGTTCGACGGCGCTCTGCCGCCGCGCGAGCGGATCATCCGCACGGCCACCTT
>CAYRPT010000320.1:0-5486 GCA_964425895.1 uncultured Solibacteraceae bacterium
GTTCCATTGGGCCTGATCACCACTCCGGCGCCCGCGAGTTCGATGGTCGCCGGATCGATTGACGTCGGGTCGAACTCCGGGGAGCTGCAAACTGCCACCGGAGTTTTGCCTCGCGACTTCAGGTTGATGCTGTTCGGATAGCTGCCGGGCTTGATGTCGATGACAACCTGATAGCGTCCGGCCACCTTCACCGCGACGACGCCCTCGTTCTGGATGGCGCCGCCCTCAGTGTTCAGAGTGACTTTGGCGATCGGCTTCAGCGAACGGAAGCCCACGAACCCGAACGAGTTCGGGGCGGTGGACAGCGCGGCGTCCGTGAATGTCTCCGAGGAGCCGTCCGCGTAGAACAGCTCGATCGTCTCGCTGGCGCTCGCGTTGGTCAGCAGCTCGAATCCGACGGCATGAACCGGGGCGGGAAACTCCATCGTGAAGTCGTCCTCGCCATCGGCGACGATCGTCGGGCTGGCCGGCTGCGGGTCGATATTGGCCGGACCCGCATTCCAGCCTGGGCCCAGAAAGCACAGCGGACCGGGGCCCATCGGACGAATCCGCGCGGCTGGCTCGGTTGCGCCCCAGGGCAGCGCGATCACCGGGTTCCCCTCCGGCGTGCAACTGTAGTCAAGCAGATCAGTTCCGAACGGTTTGTCGGGGAAGGCCGTGTCCGCCGATCCCGGAAACGCCAGCGGCGCGGCGCCGGTGGCCGATTCGAATGCGCCCTGGCTTGAATAAAGCTCCGCAGCGACGGCGGCCGGCGTGAAAAGCGCGAATCCGCCCAGCAGCATCCCGATGATCCCAATGTGTTTGCGGACGTCAAGTTTCATTACTCCACCTCCTGATGATTCTCGGGCGCACAGGCAGATGCACAGAGGGTGCCAGATCCCGCTGGCGGGCACGGAATGGCTGTAACCCATTCCTTTTCAACCAAGAGGTGAGTTATTGCATAACATTGACTCAGCCCGGCGTGTCCCGGCGCTTACTCGGACCATGTAATTCCGACACACAGGGGTAAGGATGATCGGAATCACGTTACGGGATCGGTCCGCGGCGGCCGCCGGTCAGGCGCAGGGCCTTCCGATAGCGATTACCCGGCCAGGGCAGCGCCGGAAGTCCGGGCGTACCGGCGCTCTACATAGTCGTTGAGGATGTGCAGGAAGTCGGCGACAATCGTGTCGCCCTTCAAAGTAGTCAGCAGCCGGCCGTCCACGAACACCGGCGCCTTGGGCTCTTCAAACGTCCCCGGCAGGGAGATGCCGATGTTGGCGTGCTTGCTCTCGCCCGGACCGTTGACGATACAACCCATCACGGCCACCTTCAACTCCTCCACGCCGGGGCGGGTCTCTTTCCAGACGGGCATCTGGCCGCGCAGATACGTTTGGATCTCATCGGCCATCTCCTGGAAGAAGGTGCTGGTGGTCCGCCCGCAGCCGGGACAGGCCGTCACCTGCGGGGTGAAGCTGCGCAGTTCAAGTGACTGCAAGATCTGCTGGCAGATGAGCACCTCTTCGGTGCGGTCGCCGTTCGGCTTCGGCGTCAGAGAGACGCGAATCGTGTCGCCGATGCCTTCCTGAAGCAGCACACTGATGCCGGCGGTGGAGGCCACGATCCCTTTGGAGCCCATGCCGGCCTCAGTCAGCCCAAGGTGCAGCGGGTAGTCGCAGCGGGCGGCGAGCTTGCGGTAGACGCGGATGAGGTCCTGCACGCCGCTAACCTTGGCGCTGAGGAGGATCCGGTTGTGGGGCAGCCCGTAGCGCTCGGCCGCGGCCGCGGATTCGAGGGCGCTGGCCACCATCGCCTCGATCGTAACCTCCCCGGCATCCATCTGCTCCGGCCGCTGCGAGTTCTCGTCCATCATGCGAGTCAGCAGCGCCTGGTCGAGCGAGCCCCAGTTGACGCCGATGCGCACCGGGCGGTCGTATCGCACCGCCGCTTCAATGATGGCGCGGAAGTTATCGTCTGTTTTCTTACCGATATCGACGTTGCCCGGGTTGATACGGTATTTCGCCAGCGCCCGCGCGCACTCCGGATACTCCTTAAGGAGGATGTGGCCGTTGTAGTGGAAGTCGCCGATTACGGGGACCCGCACGCCGAACATCCCGAGCGTTTCCACAATCCGGGGCACGGCGGCGGCCGCCTCTTTGGTGTTGACGGTCACCCGGACCAACTCCGAACCGGCCCGGGCCAGTTCCATGATCTGGTTGACCGTCGCGGAAACGTCCGCCGTGTCCGTGTTGGTCATCGACTGTACGACGATCGGGTGGGCGCTCCCCACCTTCACCCCCCCGATGTCGACGGCCGGCGTTCCGCGGCGAAATACGACTCTCATAACCTATCCGGTGAAATATCCAGTTTATCAGCGGTACCGGCTATCAGCCCGTGGCAGAAGCCGGTACCGGCTTGTCAGAATGCCTGTAAGCTCTTATTTTGCCGTTCGGTCGGATCGATTTCGAGACTTCTACCACGAGGTCCTATGGCCCGTCGGGTCCGCCGGGGTGAGGGCCGGCGTCGGTTTGGTCTGATTCCGCCGGCATGACTGCCGGCGTGGCACGCCTGGCGGCGTGCTCCACGCGAGAGGGTGACCGGATTTTTATTTTGCTTCGAGGAGATGTCATTTCTTTTCAGTATCATGCGATGGGGTCTAGCGGCGGTGCGACCCCCGCTGAGCGGTTGCTAGAACGATTGTATGGGATCCGCCAAGCGCAACCGAGTGCGGGTGGGTGGCAACCGCTTCGGCAGGAAGGGGATAGGCGCGGAGGATCCGACGTGACCCCATGGTCAGACTGCTCCACGCGAGAGGGTGGAGCGGAAAGTCTTGCCCGCCACGCCGGCCGGTCTCGCCACGAGCCCTGTTCCGGGCTAGAATCAGGAGAACGAGGGATGCCATATATGAAGCCGGAGGGACCTGTAGGCTTCGCCCTGCTCGCTGTGTTGCTCCTGGAAGGCGCGGCCGCGCAGACCGTGCCCTCGGACGCGGACCTCCTCACCGAAGTGCGAACCGCGGTCGCCGATGCGTCCGCCGCCCTTGACCCTCGCGGACTCGGCACTGTTCGCCTGGAACGCCGGCAGGATGGGGCGTTCGCCTACGTCCCGCCCTCCTCCGGCGGCAAGGCGGACCGGCCGCAAGTTGCGCCGCCGGCGCAGACCGGGCCGGTCGTCACCGGAGTACTCGAATCCCAACTCCGCAGTTTTGCGGACCAGCGCGCCAGCGCCCTCCTGGCCCGGCTTTCCGACGAGCGTCTCGCGGGTATGCGAGGCTACATCCGGGCGTTCCTTCCGCCGCTTCCCAAGCCCGCCTGGAACAGCGACGTCGGCGCCTGCATCCGGGAACCGGATGCCGAGTCCTACCTGGCCAGCCTCCGGTCGATCTTCGAGCGCGTGAGGGAACTCGACTCGCTGAAGCTGGATCTTCGCGTATCGAGCGAACCGGAGGGCGCCTCCTTCTGGATCACCCCGCTCGGCGGCGGGACGCCGTCCACTTCGAGCACCAACGCCACGCTCACCAATTTCTACCGGGGACTCTACCGTTACCAGGTGGAGAAAGCCTCATTCAAGACGATCGAGGGCACGCTGAATCTGGTGGATGAGCGCGGGGACCACCTGCGCTGCGCGCTTCACCCGCGGGATTCAGCCGAGGGACCGTTATTCTGCCGGCTCGTGGAGGAGAAGCCCTGAGCCGCACCGCGTCATCTCGCCTGCCAGGACCGCCGACGCCGCTGGCGGCGCGCCTGGTCCGCTACATCGTGGGCTTCGGCGTCGGCGTGGCTATCGGCCTGGCGCCGTACCTGGGCGCGATTGACCTCCCGTTGTTCGCCCCCCTGCTGGATCTCATCCCCGAGTCCGTCCGCCACACGGCCATCCCACTTTCGGCGGCGCTCATGGGCGTGCTGGCCGTGGCCGTACAGTGGTACGCCGGGGACAAGCTCCCGGCGCGCCGGCTGGGCCGGTGGTTCCGCCGCTCCTTGGTTTGGGCGCTGGCATCCTTCCTGGCGCTGCTGGTGGTTCACACGATGCTGGTGGTCGTGGTGCCGGTCCTCGGAGGTGAAAAATCCGTATCGTTCGTGGTGGGGTTCACCCGGCCCCAACGCGCCCCTTGCGGCCCGGAGGTATCGGATTCGGAGTGCATCAAGCTGCTCTCGCTGAACCCCAGCGGCGTGACGTCGTTCTGGGGTGACCGTCAGGTGAGGCTGGCCGGTCTCATCCTGGTGCTCTCCTACCTGGCCTTCACCGCCTCGTTTGGCGCGCTGGTGGGAACCCTGTTGTTGCGCAATGCGGAGACAAAGAGGCGCTAGGACAGGCGGGCCGCCGGGGGGGTGAGGCGCGGCTATTCCCGGATGTAGCCTTGCGCGGCCATGCGAATCCCCCCGAGGCGATGCGCCTCATCGGACATGGGATGGACCCCAGTTGCGTCGATCCACCGGTTGTAGAAATTGAACAGAGCACAAACGGTGATTGCGAAGTAGATCGCTTCGTCGGTCCAACCGGCGGTGTGGAGCAGTTCGATGTCGGCCGGCGAGATGTCGGGGGAGCGACCGTTCACCTTGTCGATGAAGCGGAACAGGGCCTTGTATTTCTCGCTGAGGGGCGAGGATTCCACGTCGCGCAACGTGCTCCTCACCAGGTCTTCACTTCCCAGGAGCGCCGCCGCACCGGCGGCATGGGCCTTCAGTCAAAACGGACAGCCGTTCCGGTACGACGTATAGGCGGCGATGAGCTCGCGGAAACCCGGCTCGATGGGCGCCGGTCCGCGCATGACCTCCTGGGTGAAACGCTCTAAGTGAACCGTGGCGTTCGGGCGGAACGCGAAGAGGTGCCAGATTTTCGGGTACTCCTGGCCGGACGCCTGCATGGCCTTGATCAGTTCCTGGTATGGGCCGGGTTCCTGACTGCTCTCGACGTCGGGTAGAAACATCGGTTCCATGGTTGTCTGGCGACCGGCGGCGTTCCCCAGCGGCTGGTGCGGCCGCCGCCACGCTCGAAGAGGCGGCCCATGCATCCCCGGCACTGGACCTCAGACTACCAGCGGCGCACCGCCTTCCACAATAACGTTTTCAGACTACGAAGCCGGCCGGGACATCGGCCGAGTAGCCGGAGGGAGGGACTCCCCAAAAGCGCGGCGCCGTTTCGTTGGGCGTGTTGGCGGCGCCTGCTTTAGCCGATCTCCCGATTCCGGCCTGATCGTGCCGGCGCCGCCCGCCCATTTGCCTCGCCCACGGTTCCTCATGAGCATCAAAGAAGTATTCGTGGAAGAGAGGTACCCTAAACTCATGGGGCGCGTTTCTGGGATTCTGGGGCTCCTGTGTCTGCTCGCCGGTCTTGGCGTGGCCCAATTCCACGATCGTATCTGGGCCCGCTACGAACACGAGATGCAGGACCCGGTCGAAGATCCCCCCGATGCCGGCCGCGAGGGCGAATTCGCCCTCGGCCGCCTTCGCTACCGCTCCCCGATGGACCGGTGGCGCCGTTCCTATGCCCGCTGGGGCATCGACGCC
>CAYRPT010000321.1:0-5472 GCA_964425895.1 uncultured Solibacteraceae bacterium
CAATGCGCCACAGCGCCTTCAGGCACTCCAACTCGAGCGGCGGCGGGATCTCACGGGGGGAAGCGGGGGGCTTCGGCATGTCAGTCCTGGCTTCCAAGCGCTTCTTTCAGCTTCTCGCCGAAAAGGGACTGCTGGGGCCGGTGGACGGCGGGTGGAGCGGCCCGCCGGGGCCGGACCTCGCCGCCCGGACGGGTCTGCGAATCCGCGTCGCTCTCGGTTGCCGGGCGCGCGGCCGGCGAATCCGTCCGGCCGGACTCTTCCTCCGAAGTACCGGCCAGGAACCTTTCTTTCTTCAGAAGAAAGCGCTCGAGGGCCGGGCTGTAGGCGGTCCAGGCGCCCTCCACGAGGGTGTCCCGGGCCAACATCGAGCGCATGTTCTCCATCTTCGAATCGACGTTGTCGAGGAAGTGGAACAGCAGGGCTTCGGGAAACAGGGGAACCTTGGGGGAACCGAACTCGAGCGAGCCGTGATGGCTGAGCACGATATGTTCGACCAGAACGCGCAGCCGGGGCGGGAAATCCGGGAGGCCGCGCAGCTTGTCGTCCATCATTCGGAGGCCGATGACGATGTGGCCCAGAAGCTGGCCCGTGTCGGAATAGCGAAAGCTACGCTGGTAGGAGAGCTCGTCGATCTTGCCGATGTCGTGCAGGACGGCGCCCGCGATCAACAGATCGAGGTCCACGAAAGAGTAATGCGCGGCGGCCACGGCGGCCAGACGGCACAGCGACAGCACGTGCTCGAGCAAGCCGCCGAGATACGCGTGATGGACGGACTTGGCGGCCGGCGCCCGCTTGTAGCCGGCGGCGATCGCCGGGTCGTCAAGCAGGGCGTTCAAGAGCTGCCGCAGGTGCGGGTTCCCAACGCTCTCGACGACGCCGCGGAGTTCGGCGAACATCGCTTCGGGGTCGCGTGAGGAGGCCGGAAAGAAGTCCGCGAACTCCACCTGGCCGTCCTCCTGGCGCGCGAGGCGGTGAATCGTGATCTGGAGCTTGTTCTGGTAGACCTGAACGCGGCCCTTCACCTTGACGAAGTCGTCGCGGTCGAAGGTGTCGATCACCTCGACCACGTTGTCCCACATCTTGGCGTCGATATCGCCGGTTTTATCGACGAGCGTCAGCGAGAGAAACGGCTCGCCCGTCTTCTTAAGCCGGACGTCCTTGGCTTGCACAAGGAAAACCGTCGTCACGTCCTCGTTGGGACGGAGATCACTGACATAGATGGACTTCATGAAGCCTGCTTACTTCGAGCTGCTCTTGGGGCTGGCCTTGGTGCCGGGGATCGGAATGAAGAGCAACTTCTTCCGTCCGGGCCTGGCGATGACTTCTTCCTTGGTGACGGTCTCCGGCGTAAGCTTGGCCGGGTCGGTCCACGTAGTGTCCTTGCCGGGCGCGGCGGCGGAGTCCACGAAGCCATCCTTGATCTCGAGGTAGGCCTGCTGGCGGAGTTCCGTCAGGTACTCGCGCACCCTGGGCTCGAAACGCGGACCATACAGCTTCCCAGTGACCTCCTGCTCCACTTCCTCAAGGTGGGCGAGGCCCGCCTGATGGTGCGCCATGACCTTGAGAATCAGGTATCCGTTATCGGCTTTGATGGGATCGGTGACGTGGTTTTTCTCTTTGTCCCAGATGAGGTCTTCAATCTCTTTTCGCAGGTCGCCGCGCTTCCATCCGCCGAGGTCGCCGCCGTTCTCGGCGGTCACGGCCGCTGAGTGCTCTCGGGCGAGCTCCTCGAACTTCTCGCCGTTGCGCGCGCGCTGAACGAGTTCCTGGGCTTTCTTCTCGGCCGCGGCCATCGCCCCGGCTTCCTTGCCTTCAGCGTTTACCAGGATCTCTCGCAGGAAGACGCGCTCCTCGCGCTGGAATTCGTTCTTGTGCTCCTCGTAATACTTCTGGATCTCCTCGCGCGGCACAACAATCTTGCTGCCGACCTCCTGGCCGAGCACGCGCTGGGTGAGGATGCCTTCCGTTACCTCCTGCTTGTAGTCTTCGAACCGCATGCCGGTGTTCTCACGGACGATCTGGGCGAACTTATCCTGATCGGCCACCTTGAACTGGAGCATCAGGTTCGCGAAGTACTTGGAAACCTCCTGATCGACTTTGATGTCGAGCTGCTCACCCCGCTGCACCAGCAAAAGATGGTCGATGCGGTCGCGCAGGAAGTTGGCCTGGCCCTGCGTCAGCCGCTGATCGATTTCCGCCGGGGGCATCTTGCGGCGCTCCATCTCGTCGAGCATCTGGCGGCGGGTCCGGTCGATATCACTGCGAGTGATGATTGCCCCGTTCACCTTGGCGATGATTTCATCGAGGATCTCCGTTTTCGGCTGGGTTGGATTGGCCGGCTCCGCCGCCCAGGCGGAAAAAGCCGCCAGCGCCAGGCCGCTTACGATGCTCCATTCCTTCATACCGCCATTATCCGACACATGTAGTGAGATTGCACCGCCGGGGGGCCGAAAGCCTATGCTGTCAGCCAGCCCAGGATGTTGGCGGTCAGGCGCTCGATCATCGGATGAAAAATCGTGGCCGTGTTGTGACCGGGAATGAGAACGGCCACCTTGCCCTTGCCGTACGTGTGCGCCCACCCCTGCGCGTGGCGGCCGTGCTGAGGCGAATGGCTCTCCAGGAACACCGAGGTCTGACTCTCGTCCATCTCGACCTCGTACTCCTCATCGGCCACCGTGAAGGGGGTGACGCCCTTGGTGAGCTCCGGCATCTTCCCCGTGGGAGAGACGTTGATCTCGACGATGGCCGGATGCCGGATGAAGTAGGAACGGGCGGTGCGGGATACCCCTCGCCCCTTGGCGTAGTTGCCGAACCCGTCGTGAAAGAGGAACAACCGCCCTCCGGCGGCGACGTACTCTTCGATCTTCTGTTCCTGCCCCGGCGTGGCCCAGTAGGCGCGGTCCTTTTCCACCGCCGGGTTGGCGTCGCGGTCCCGGAAGTACTGAATGTATTCGCGGCCCTCCCGGCTCAGGATGACCAAGTCGTAACGGCGCAGGTCATCCCAGGGAACGCCGTAATCCATGATGGTGACCGCCTGCCAGCCGTCCTTTCTCAGCCCTCCCACCAAAGCGCGGTCGAGCGGCGCGACACAGTGATACGCGTCGCCGAGGATGGCGAGAACGCGCTTCTTCTCCGCGCTTCGCCCGGGCCTTGCCCCACCGAGCGCCGCCACTCCCGCAGCCGCGGTGTTCCGGAATATCTGCCGCCGCGTCGTTCTCATGCGTTTGTCTCCTTAGGGTCGCGATTCGATTGCAGAAGCCGCTCGAAGCGGTCACACCTTCCAGGCATCGCCGGCGATCTTTTCGACTTCCCACCCCTGGCGGTCCTCCCGGTGGAGGTACTGATTGGCCTCGCGACAGTTGGTGATTCGAAAGGCCAGCGGATCCCACTCGATCCGGTGCCCCACGCGCAAGGCGATGTTACCCAACTGGTAGGCCTCCGTAAACGGTCCGGCATAACCGAAGTGACACGGCGCTTCCCGGCCCGCCTTGATGGCCTCCACCCAATCGGCATAGACGTCTTTGCGGTTCCAGTCCCGCGGCGGGGGCGCCGGATATTCTCCCGGCTGCCGGCCGCTGTACGGGCCGCGTCCGCGGGGCAAGCTGCCCTTCGTTCCGATCCAAACCATGCCGCCTTTGCCGCCGGCGATCTCGTCGGGCGGTACCTTTCCCCCGTCGTACCAGTAGATCGACAAGGGCGGGTGAACGCCGCGTTGCGGCCAGTCGAAGCGGAGGATGCTCCAGTCGGGGTACATTTCCTTGGTCATTCCCGATGTGTCTACCAGCTCGACGGCGGCGGGCGCGCCGAGATCGAGCGCCCAGAAGATAACGTTCATGGCGTGCGGCGCGATATCGCCGAGCGCGCCGCTGCCGAAATCGGTCCAGCCGCGCCAGACGAAGGGATGATACACGACGCCTAGCGGCGGCACCGGCTCGAGTCCGGCGATCTCGAATTCGGACTGCTTCTTCTTCGCCGGGCCATAGACCATGTGGCCCTTCGGGTACATGGAGTGGTAGGGGCGAACCGGGGCTGGTCCCAGGAAGAGGTCCCAAGCCAACGAGCGCGGCACGGGATCCTCGCCCGGCAGGCGATCGTAGCCCTGGGGCCAGATGGGGCGGTCGGTGCTCAGGTGGATCTCGGTGATTTCGCCCAGCGCTCCCGACTGGATCAGCTCGACCGTCCGCATCACCGCGGGGCTCGCGCTGCTCTGCGTGCCCATCTGCGTCACCACCTTCTTCCCGGCGGCCACCCGAGCCATGGCGCGGGCTTCGCGCACGGTCTGCGTCAGCGGCTTCTCGCAGTAGACGTGGAGGCCGTTCCGCTTGGCGAAGTTGCTGTTGTAGGCGTGGGTATGGTCGGGGGTCGCCACGATGACGCCGTCCAGCTTTTCGGTCTCGATCATCTTCCGGAAGTCGGTGTATTTCCGGGCCTTGGGGAATTCCGCGCCGCGCATGTCGAGAAAGGTGGAATCGACGTCACAAAGCGCGGTGACGTTGGCGCCGGCGTCGCGCACGCCGCGGGCATCTTTCACGCCCATTCCCGCCAGGCCGATCACGCCGATATCCGGGGTCTGGTTGGCCTGGTAACCCCGCGCCAGATGCGCGGGAAGCATAAGAAGCGCGGCGCTGCTTTTGAGAGCCCGGCGCCGCGTCAGGTCGCACGGCTTCAAGGATGCACCTCCCGTTTCCTGGGTCCGCGGGAAACCGATCCGGATTTCCCGACCGAGACGATTATACGCTCCGGCCGGCTTACGGTCCGGGTGGCCACGCCCGGCCTCAAGAAACAAGCTGCGGAAGGATCTCGGCGGCGGGGCTGCGAAACGCCCGGCCAGCCATCCGGGACATGGCGGTTTCCTCCGGGTTCACCTCGATGATCTTTGCGCCTGCCGTCCCGGCCATTGGAATCAAGCCGGCGGCGGGCCAGACCGCCGCGGACGTGCCAATCACCAGCAGCACGTCCGCCTGCTTGACGGCCTGGGCAGCGTCGAGCCAGGCGTTCTCCGGCAGCGGCTCCCCAAACCACACCACTCCGGGACGGAGCATCCCGCCGCAGGCGCAGCGCGGCGGCAGTTCGGGGAGGCTAATCCGCTCGTCGCGCGTCTCGCGCCCGCAAACCAGGCACCGCACCATCCAGATATCGCCGTGGAGCTTGCGCAGGTTGCGGCTTCCCGCCCTCTCGTGCAGGCCATCGACGTTCTGCGTGACCAGCAGGAACTCGGGCGCCAGTTCTTCGAGCCGGGCCAGGGCGACGTGCCCGGCGTTGGGCTGCGCCGCGGCGATCCGCTCGCGCCGCCAGGCATACCACTCCCAGACGGTTTTCGGGTCGCGGGCAAATGCTTCGGGTGTGGCCAGTTCCTCGGGCCGGTAGCGCCTCCAGAGGCCGCCGGCGCCGCGAAACGTCGGAATCCCGGATTCGGCGGAGATGCCCGCGCCGGTAAACGCCACGATGCGGTGGGCTTCGCGGAGCCAGGTT
>CAYRPT010000322.1:0-5438 GCA_964425895.1 uncultured Solibacteraceae bacterium
AATTTGCTCCGCCCGGCGAACTACGGAGACGGCGCGCCGGGCAAGGGTGTATGCATTGTGGACGCGAGGAACCGGGTACCATGCGCGGTCATCAACCTCCAGGGCCGCACCTACATGCCGAACACGGACTGCCCGTTCCGCAAGGCGGACGGGATCCTGGCGGTGTTGCCGCCCGAGGTGAAGATCCGGCTCGTCGACTTCCATGCGGAGGTCACTAGCGAGAAGATGGCCATGGGCTGGCATCTCAACGGCCGGGTGACTGCGGTGCTGGGCACGCACACCCACGTCCCGACCGCCGACACCCGCCTGCTCGACAAGGGCACGGCGTACCAGACCGATGTCGGCATGACGGGCCCCTATGCCTCCGTCATCGGCGTCAAACCCGAACCTGTTCTGATGCGATTCCAGACGGCCCTGCCCGCGCGCATGGAGGCGGCTCAAGGAGACCCGCAACTCCACGCGGTACTCGTGGCGGCCGACGAGTCAACCGGCCGCGCCACCGCGGTCCGGCGCATCGCGCTGGCATAATCGGACCATGACGGTCTTCCGTACAGGTTTTCTGGCCGGGCGGAACATCGTCATCTCCGGGGGATGCGGGGCGCTGGGTCTCGCGATCGTGCGGGCCCTTTCCGGCCATGGCGCGAGCGTGGCCGTGAATGATATCGCCGATGCCTCGGAAGCCCTCGACCGGTTCCGGCATGCCGGCGCCGATCCGGAGCGCGTGCGCTATTTTCCCGGCGATCTCACGGCCCCGGAGGCCGCCGATCAACTCGTGGCGTCCGCGCGCGAAGCGTTCGGCCCTCTGCATATCGCCCTTTGCCATGCGGGCATCGTGGATCCGGGCCCTCTCGTCGAGATGGCGCCCGAAGCCTGGGACCGGACCATGGCGGTCAACGTGAAGGCCGCTTTTCTGCTGGCGAAGGCGGCGGCCCGGACAATGATCGCCGACAAGACCCGCGGCCATCTGATCTTCACGTCGTCGTGGGTAGCCGCGGTGCCATGGCCCGAAATCGGGGCCTACAACGCCAGCAAGGCCGCGCTCAACCAGTTGATGCGCTCCTTCGCCCGGGAGCTTGCACCCTACCGGATCCGGGCCAACGCTTTGGCGCCGGGTATCGTTGGCGCCGGAATGGCGCGGAGGCAGTGGGATACGGATCTCGAATACCGCCGGCGGGCCGAGAGAGCGATCCCTCTCGGCGGGCTTCAGTCGCTCGAGTCCGTCGCCGACGCTTTTCTGTTTCTGTGCAGCCCGGCCGCGGACTACATGACCGGCGCCGTTCTCACCGTCGACGGCGGGTGCAGTCTCTATCCCATGGACTGATCGGCGGGGCGGTCCGCCGGCGGCGATAGCTTTGTTAGAGCCACGGGCCGCTTCCTTACAGAATTCGCCTCTGGCGCGGGCGTACATCTACAGTAAGGAAGACGGTTGGGGAAGCCTGCGCCTCGGGCGGCCATGGCCCCAACCAGCAAGGAGGTTTCATGGTCGCACTTCCTCGATCACGTTCCCGCGGGCGGTCGCACGCGAGCCGGCGTCTTCTCCGCATTCCGCTCCTGGCGGCCGTCCTGGCCGGCGCCGCCGCCGGCGCCCAGGAGCCGGCGCCTCCCTGGCAAGCGCACGGCCCGCTGGAGGTCTCCGCCGGCAAGCGCTTCCTCCAGCATCGGGATGGCACACCGTTCCTGTGGCTGGGCGATACGGCTTGGGCGCTTTTCTACAAGCTGAACCGGGAGGAGGTGCGCGTCTACCTCGACGACCGGAAGAAGCAGGGTTTCTCCGTCATTCAGGCGGTGGCCTATTGGTATCCGCACGGCGAAGACGGACCCGGGCCGCATAATGCGCCCAATGCGTATGGCCACCGGCCCTTCGGGGGCGGGGAGGATGATCCGCGGACTCGGAAACCGCTGGTCGCCGGCGGCGGTTCGGCCGACGCGCCAAACGATTACTGGGATCACGCGGACTTCGTCGTGCGGGAGATCCGCCGGCGGGGCATGTACCTCGCGCTTCTGCCGTGTTGGGGCCGCGCCTTCATCAACGCCGCCATGCCCCAAAGCCGCCCCACCCTTACAGAGGACAGCGGGCGGGTCTACGGACGCTTCCTCGGAAGGCGGTATCGGAGCGAGCCCCACATCGTTTGGGTGATCGGCGGCGACATCAACCCCACGAAGGGAGCCGGGGACCGGCGCGCCGTCTACCGTGCGCTGGCGGAAGGCATCGGCCGCGGGGTCACGGGAGCGAAACTGAGATGGGACCGGCCTCATCCCCGATGGAATGACCTTCTGATGACTTATCATCCGGACGGCGATCCCTTCCTCAACTCCTCGGACTTTTTTCACGCCGATGCGTGGTTGGATGCGAACGGCATCGAGACCTGGCGGTCCACCGATCAGGTGCAAACCGCTGTCGAGCGTGACTACCGGCGTAACGATCCGGTAAAGCCCACTCTCTTCCTTGAGGGCGCCTACGAGGGCGGCCGGTATCCGGAGCCCGGCGGTGAGATCACGGAGCTGAAGGCGCGGCGGCAGGCGTGGCAGGCAATGCTCAGCGGCGCCGCCGGCCACACCTATGGCGCCGGCTCCATGTGGCACTTCCAGCGGCAGCCGCGCGACACCGTCCCCGCCGGCCAATGGAAGCGCGCCCTCGAGCTTCCCGGAGCGGAACAGACGGCGGCCATCCTCGGCCGCATTCTCACCGGCTTGAACTGGTGGTCGCTCGTGCCGGACCAGGGTCTCATCGGAAGCGGCGGGGGCCAGGGAGAAGTGCGGAAGGTGGCGGCGCGCTCGAGGGAGCGGGTTGTAGTCTATTTCCCCGACGCCTCTCCCGCACAACTGACACTGTCGGCGGCGGCAGCCCGAACCGTGTTCTGGATCCGTCCCCAGGATGCCGCCAGGCAGCCGGCCTCTTGGACGACCGGCGAATACACGCCGCCCGCCGGCTGGCCTGACGCTTTGCTGGTGATCGACCTCGCGGAATAGGGCTTACCGCAACTGGGCCTGGCCGTTGTTGACCAGCAGGTAGTGCCAGAAGTTCGGGTCGTCCTGCCGTCAGATGGGCCGGAGAATCCCTGGAGTTGGACGGTGAGGCGGGGGTCGAATACGTGAAGCAGTTCTGAAGGCACTTGATCGGAATCGGGCCGGGAATGATACGCTTTCGTTTTTTGGATCATCGCTGCGACGGCAGCAGGAATCTATGTGCGACGGTTGCCCTGTTCCGTAACGAAAAGAGCACGACGTGAGCGAACCAGTGTCACGAGCTGAGATCGATGCCGCGAACGCCTACGAAGCGTTGTTCGTGCCCGCGCTCTTCGGCCAATGGGCTCCGCGAGTCGCATCCGCCGCCGACATCCGGCCTGGTCAACGGGTGCTGGACGTTGCGTGCGGCACCGGTATTCTTGCACGTGAGGTCAGCTCCCGAGCGGGGTCGAGTGGACGTGTCGTGGGCATTGACCCAAGCCCTGGAATGCTCGAGGTTGCTAAGCGGCATGCTCCTGCTGTCGAGTGGCGGGCGGGGGTCGCCGAGTCACTACACTTCCCTGATCAATCCTTCGATGCCGTCGTAAGCCAGTTTGGCCTCATGTTCTTCACCGACCGCAGGCAAGCCCTTTGCGAGATGATTCGGGTCTTGGCTCCGGGGGGACGTTTAGTTGTCGCGGTATGGGATTCGCTCGATAACATCCCCGCTTACGCGAGAGAGGTGGAACTCCTGGATCAAACCGCGGGTAGGCTTGCCGGCGATGCATTGCGTGCGCCCTTCGTGTTAGGGAATCGGAACGATCTGGCTGCGTTGTTTTCTGAAGCCAATGCACCCGCAGCCGAGATCACAACTCTTCGTGGCACAGCACAGTTCCCCAGCATTCGGGCCATGATCGAAGCCGACCTGCGAGGCTGGTTGCCAGTGATGGGGGCTATCCTGACCGAGGACCAAATCGAGCGCATCTTGCAGGAGGCTGAGCGCGCTCTCGGATCCTACACAACCACGGATGGTCGGGCCACGTTTGATTTATCAGCGCATCTCGTCACCGCGACGAAGTCTTAAGATGCGGTGTCGGGGGCATGCTGCCTGTGTCGCCCACCACGTACTGTTCCGGCTGGCGTGAAAAACACCGATCCGGACAATCAGACCGGCGGGCCATCCGCGCCGGTTGCATCTCCTTTCCCAAATCGGATAGAGTCAGGAAGTTGCGGGCCGACTGCCTCCGGGATCCGCGCTTTCTATGCCACGGGAAGCGCGGGCCGGCGCATGCGCAAGCAAGCGCGGAACGGTGTGTGACTGCGAATGACATCCAGACCGAGGCTTCTTCTCTCGATCACAATTGCCGGCGCGGCCGCGATCTTCGCGTCGTGCGTCCCCACGGGAAAGCGGACCGCCGCCGCACCATCCGCCGCGACGCCGGCGCCGCCCCTTCCCCGGCCGCCTGAGGGCCCCTCGGTGGCGGCGGAGCCATCCGCGGGAACCCCGGCGCCCATGATGGAAGAAACCATTCTCGGGCCGCTCCACACGCCGGAGACGGACGCGATCCTGGCCGAGGCGGACCGCCTGTTCCAGTCCGGCCAGCGCTTCCTGCGGCAGGGAGACGCCGACAACGCCCGCCGCATGTTCGACCGGGCCATCGACGCTCTGTTGGAAGCCCCGGAGGAGCTGTCGGACCGGCAACGCGCCGAACAGAGGTGCGAGCAACTGGCGGCGGCGATCAATGAGCTCGAGATTCAAGAGTTGGGTGGCGCCGGCCGGGCATCCGGCTACCAGGAATCGCCGCTTGACGACCTGCTGGCGATCACGTTCCCGGTTGATCCCAACCTCGAAATGAATGTTGTGGAGGAGCTCCGGCTGCCCGTATCGGAGCTGCCGCTCGAAGTGAATAGCGAGGTGATGAAGTACATCCGCTACTTCTCCACCAGCGGCGGGCGCAAGACGCTGGTCCACGGGCTGGTGCGCCTCGGCCGCTACCGGCCGATGATTCAGCGCGTCCTGCGCGAAGAAGGCGTTCCCCAGGAACTCATGTACCTGGCCATGGCCGAATCGGGCTACCAGGCGCGCGCCCTGTCGCGAAAGCGCGCCGCGGGTATGTGGCAGTTCATGAGCAGTCGCGGAGCCCAGTACGGCCTGACGAGGTCGGCGGACTACGACGAGAGACTCGATCCGGAGAAGGCCACGCGGGCCGCGGCCCGCCACCTGCGGGACCTGTATGTGCAGCTCGGCGACTGGTACCTCGCAATCGCCGCCTACAACGCCGGTCCGGGGCGAATCGACCAGGCCGTGCGCCGGACCGGTTACGCCGACTTCTGGGAATTCCACCGCCGCCGGGTCCTGCCCGCCGAGACCCTCCGGTACGTGCCGCTGATATTGGCCACCATCATCATGGCGAAAAACCCCGCTGAATACGGTCTGGAGAGCGTGGTTGCCGATCCGCCGCTGGAGTACAATGCAATCGAGGTGAGCGCCG
>CAYRPT010000323.1:0-5425 GCA_964425895.1 uncultured Solibacteraceae bacterium
CGGATCGCCGACCGAATAATGCGCCACCACCCGAAGATGAATCAGATTCTGATCGCCGGTAAGGAACTGCGAGGCCAGCGGATCGGTCCGTCCGAGAACGCCGTCCGCGATCTCGCCGCCGATCACCAACCTCTGTAGCTGTTGCACCTTGAGCCTCGTCACGCGGTCGAGCGGCCAAGGCAGCGACACATGGATCCCCGGCGTCACGCGCGGACCCACCACCTTCCCGAATCGCGTGACCACAGCCTGCTGATCCGCCCCCACGATGTACACGCCACTCAATAGCCATGCGGCGGCCAGCGCCGCGAGGGCGCGCCGGCGCCATGTCCATCCCGCGCCAGGCCGGCGTTCATACGGCGACGCCTCGCCGCCGGTCGCCCGCGCAGGATCGTGCTTCGGATGATCCACCCCGATCCAACTCACCGCGCGGCCTTCTCCCCTTCCATCATCACTTTCAATAACTCGGAATCCGAGCTCAGAATCGCCGTGGTCTTGTCGTCGCCGAAAATCTTCTTGTACGACTCGAGCGTCCGCAGCAGCTTGTAGAATTGCGGATTCCGCGAGTAGGCCTCGCTGGAGATACGGGTCGCTTCGGCGTCCCCCTCCCCTTTCACGCGCTCGGCGTCTTTGTAGGCCGCCGAGACGATCTCCTCTTTCTGCCGGTCCGCATCGGCGCGGATCTTCAGCGCCTGCTCCTCGCCCTCCGCCCGGTACTGGCGCGCAATGCGCTCGCGTTCCGCCCGCATCCGGGCATACACGCTTTGCTTGTTCTGCTCCGGCAAGTTGAGCCGCTTGATCCGCACGTCGGCGACGTGAATCCCGTACCGCTCCAGGGTCACGGTGTCCGTCAACCGAGTCACGCCGTCGAGCAGGTCCCCCTCCCGCAGCGATTCCGGCGAGGGCGCCACCAGCGACTCCAGGTCGTGGTTGCCCACCGCGGCCGCCAGCGAAGACCAGATTATGTCGTGCAGCCGCATTTCCGCGGCCGCCGCGTCGCCGACGTTCTGGATGAAACTCTTGGGATCGTCGACCCGCCAGACGACGTAGCACTCGATCACCAGGTTCTTCTTGTCGCGCGTCAGAAATTCACTGGGCCGGGGGTTGTAAATGCGCAGCCGCCGGTCGAAGCGTGTGGCGCTCTGAAAGAACCACTTGGCGTGCAGGCCGGCTTCGGTCACCGTATAGATCGGACGGCCGAACTGCGTCACCAGCAAGAACTCCGTTTCCCGTACGGGCACGAGGGACAGCCCGGCCAGGATCAGTACAAGAATCCCGGCGGCTGCCGGCAAGTATTTCCGGTGCTTTGCCGGATCTGTGACGTGGTGATTGTGGTGGTCGTGCCGGTGATCCATTACTGCCTCCCTGTCACCTCCCCGGCGGATTCGAGCGGGGCTGCCGGCGCCATCCCCGCCGGGGAGAACCCGAGCCCATCGTCCACCAGCGTCAGGTGCCGCCGGCCGCGGGTGGCGTCCACGATCATCTTCCGCTTACCCGCGAGGATTTGTTCCATCGTCTCCAGATACAGCCGCGTTTCATTCACGCGGGGCGCCAGGCGGAATGAGCGCTCCCACTGAACAAAGCGGCCGGTGTCGCCCTCCGCGCGGTTCCGGCGTCCCAAGGAGTACCCGGCGGCCCCGATGAGATCCGCCGCCGCCCGGCCGCGAGCCAGCGCCACCTGTTCGCTGCGGTAGCCCTGCGCTTCATTGATCATCCGGTTCTTTTCCTCGAATGCCCCGGAAACCTCGCGGAACGCATCCACCACTTCGAGCGACGGATGCACGTCGAGCAGCCGCACCTCGCCGACCTCGACGCCGGCAGGATACCGGTCCAACGCCGCCTGGAGCACCCGCCGTGCCCGTTGCTCGAGTTCCTTCCGCCCCCCGGTCAGGACCGAGTCGAGCGGCGCCGCCCGGATCACACTCTGGAGAGCGCTTTCGGCGGCCGCTCGGACCGTTCCCTCACCATCCGTTAGCCGGAACAAGAAGTCATCCGGCCGCGTCACCCGGTAGTGAACGGTGGCCGTGGCCTCCAGCATGTTCTGGTCGCCGCTGAGCATCAACGACTCCTCCGGCCGCCGCTCGAAGCGTCCGCCGCGATGCTGAACGTTCCATTCGTAGGCCGCGGGCTCGGCGTCGCCTGGCGCGGCCCCGGACCGGAACCCTATCTCCACCACCCGCACGCGCCGCGTTTGGATCCGGGTCAGCCTGTCCACCGGCCACGCCAGCCTGTAGTGCAGTCCCGGCTCCTTGTAGGGCAGAGTCTTGCGACCGAAGCGTTCGACGACGCCCGCCTCGTCCGGCCCCAGGATGTAGAAGCCGCTCAGCAGGTACAACACGCCGGCGCCAATCGAGGCCGGCCACGCCAACCGCCGGCGGTTCTCCACGACGTAGTGGAACGCCTCCTTAGGATCGAACCGGGCCGCTGAAGCCTTCGCCCGCCGCCAGAGCGCCGGCAGCGGCGTGGACTCGAGGCGGTGCTCCAGCCAGTGGAGCGTGCCGCCGTGGCGGTCCCCCGCGCCGTGCAGGTGCGGCGGCGGGTGTCTCTCGACCCGCAACAGCCGTAACGAGTTCATGATCACCAGGAACGAAGCCAATTGGTGAAAGACGGCCGCGCCCAGTGGACCGACTATGCCCGCCGAAGCCACCCCCACGGCCGCGGCGTTCACCACGCCGGCGAACAGGATGATGTTCAGCCAGGCGGTGGAAACGGCGCGCCGGGCGACCTCGAACAGCGCCGGCAGCCGCTCGAGGGAGTGCGGCATGTACACCACGCCGGCCGCCTCGGCCGCGATATCGCTGGCTCCGGAAACGGCAACGCCCACGTGCGCCGCCGCCAGCGCCGGAGCGTCGTTCACGCCGTCGCCCACCATGGCCACGCGCCGGCCTTGCGAAGCAAACTGACGGACCTTCTCCACTTTCTGCTCCGGCAGCAGCTCCGCCTCCACGTTCGGAATGCCGGTCTCGCGCGCGATGGCTTCCGCGGCCCTTCGCCGGTCGCCGGTGAGCATTACCTGGTGGGTCATTCCCAGGTGGTCGAGCGCGCGAACCGCCTCCCGGGCGCCCGCGCGCACGCGGTCCCGGAGGAGAATCGCGCCCGCCAACTCGCCGCCGTAACTCACCAGCACCGCGGTGGCGCCGAGCCGGTCGGCTTCGTCGATCACATCCTGGCCCGGCCGCACCCCGTACTGCTCCAGATAGGCCGCGCTTCCCGCCCGGATCGGCGCCCCGTTCAACACGCACTCGGCGCCCCGTCCGGGCAGGATGCGGGCGTCCTCCGGCGCCGGAACCACGATCCCGCGGCGCTGGGCTTCCTCCACGATCACGCGCGCCAGCACGTGATCGGAGCCCCGCTCCGCCGCCGCCGCCAGGCGAAGGATCTCGTCGGGGGAGGACTCACGGCTGAGAATCGTTACGATCTCGAAACGTCCCTCGGTCACGGTGCCGGTCTTGTCGAACACCACCGCGTCCACCTCGGCGGCCAGTTGCAGTACGCTTCCCCCGCGCACGAGAATGCCCCGCCGGGCCAGGCCGCCGATGGCCGCGACCATCGCCGTCGGGGTTGCCAGAATGAGGGCGCAGGGGCAGCCGATGATGAGCACGGCCACCGTCCGCATCCAGTCGCGCGTGAAGTAAAAGGTGGCGGCGGCCGCCAACAGGAGCGCGGGCACGAAATACTTCGCGTAGCGGTCCGCGAGTCTCTCCACCGGCGCCTTGCGTCTTCTGGACTCCTCAACAAGCCGGATGACCCGCGCGAGCGTCGTCTCCTCGCCCGCCCGCGTCACCCGGATCCGCAGCAGCCCGTGGCCGTTCAAAGAGCCGCAGAATACCTCCTCGCCCGGCCCCTTTTCGGCCGGCAGGCTTTCGCCCGTGATGCTGGCTTCGTTAAGGGCGGAGTGGCCCTGGTCAATGATGCCGTCGGCGGGAAGCCGCTCCCCGCCGCGCACTACAACCAGGTCGCCCGGCGTCAGGGCGGAGGCGTCCACCTCGACCTCGGCGCCGTCCCGAAGCCGCCTCGCGCGGCGCGGCATCTGTTCGACGAAGCGGCTGATCGCCCGGGAGGTCCGCGTGGCCGCGTAGCCTTCCAGCCCCTCGCCGACCAGCATGATGAACATGGCCTCAGCGGCGGCCAGGTATTCGCCCACGGCCAGGGCCGCCAGCACCGCAATGCAGATCGCCAGATCGGCCGTGACTCTCTTCTCGAGCAGCCCCGCGATGGCGTTATAGAAAGTCCGGTATCCGGCCGCGACCGCCAGCAGCGCGGCCGTGTCGACGCCGAGAACCGTCCGCCAGATGTCCAGCAAGTTCAGCAGCAACAACACGCCCACGAACGCGGCGAAGCCGAAGTAGCGGAGCTTCTCGGCGCGATCGTCCGGCGGACGGGCTGAGAACTCAAAGTGGTGCTGATGCATGAGACCGCTACCCGGGAACGTACCCCATTATGCCACCGGCCTGTTTCCCGCGACCCGCGCGCGGCGGGAGCGGGCCGGCCGCGACGCGACGATCGCAGCCGGCCGTTCGGCATTCGCGCCTTCCACCGGGTACTATGTAGGGGTTATGGGCGTGATGGTGCGGTTCGGCAGGTCGAAGGCGTTTCTCCGCGCCGGAAAGTGGTTATGCGCGGACGGGGAACTGGAAGCGCGCTTGAACGAAGAAACGGACTCGTGGATCCAGCAGACGGGCGGCCCCCCGGTCGACGACCGCGATCACGAGCGCACGGTGGCTCACGAGATCGCGTTGCGGATGGGAGGACGGATTGTCCAGCGGGCCCGCCCCCCCGCCGGAAGCACCGCGGCCACGTATATCGGCCGCCGTCAGATGTCGTTCGACTTCTCCCGGCCGCGCTGAGATCCGCTACTCGGAGACCCGCACCCGGACGCCCCGGGGCGCCACCTTGACGTCGAGCAACTCGGCGCCCTCGCTCCGGATCGCGGCCTGCACCGCTTCCTTGGCGTTCGGTTCGACGAGGAAGAAGACACAACCGCCGCCCCCGGCCCCGCAAGCCTTCGCTCCGAGAGCGCCGGCCCGCCGGGTGACCGAGACGAGCCGGTCGATGAGCGGCGTGGTGATCGTCGGCACGTTCCGGCGCCGATGTTCCCATTCCTGCCGGAGCAGGCGGCCGGCCTCGCTCCAGTCGCGCCCCTCCAAAGCGGCGCGCATCGCCCGCGCGATCGCGGCGATCCGTTCGAAGTTCCGATGGACCCTCCGGTCGCCGTCGATGTGCGCCTTCATCACCTCCCAGTTGTTGATGCCGGAATTCCGCGGAACTCCCGTGTAGGCAAGCACGGCGCGGGCGTTGAGCTCCTCGGGCGCCAGGGGTATCGGCTCGCGCCGCACGCCCTCCGGTCCGAGCATGATGGCATTTACGCCGCCGTACATGGCCGGGTAGTAGTCTTGCGCCCCGGTCGGCACGCGGATGATCTGCGACT
>CAYRPT010000324.1:0-5416 GCA_964425895.1 uncultured Solibacteraceae bacterium
CCAAAACTCCATGGCCAGCAGCCCGCTGATCATCACATCCGCGAGCTTGCTCACCGGCCGGGATCCGTCGAGCCGCAGCCGCCCCAGCATGCCCGGGAACTCGATCCACGAACGGATACGCCAAAACAGATTCGCCGCTTCGCTCTGGTACGAGCGGTCGCCCGTGGCCCGCGCGAACTCCAGCAGTCCCTGCGCGACGAACGCCGTGGCGTAGGGTTTCCGCTGAAAGTGCACCGGCATTCCCTCACGGGTCAGACTGAAGTACGACCGTCCGCCGGGGTCCAGGGCGTGGCGTTCCACGAACGAAGCACCGAGCCGGGCCGCCTCGAGCCACTCCGGTCTGCGCTCGACTTCGTTGTAAAGGCGCGACCACATCCACACCGCCCGCCCCTGGAGCCAAAGGTACTTTCGGGTGTCGTACACCTGGCCCTTGCGATCCAGGCACGTGAAGTAGCCGCCGAATTCGCGGTCAAGGGAATAGCGCAGCCAGAACGGCACCACGGACTCGAGCAACTCCGCTTCATACCTGCTCCGGAAACGTGCCAACATCCCACTCTCCTGGCGCAACGCCCGGGGATCCATCCCGGCTTGAGGCCGCGAGCCATTGTACCCCCAACGCCTCTGCTCCCGGGGAGGACGGCTCTGCCGCCCCGCTGCGGCCGTCCGGCAATCGAGCGACGCCCTCGTCGCGCGCGGGCGGCCTAACCGCTTTGCGTTGACGCGCGCCAAAGTGCGTTGGGCGGCTCACACATCCTGTGCTACGATAAAGAGGCTCGATGGACCTTCCCGATTTCTTGCCGGTCCCTCAATTCCGTACGGAGAGAACCACGCCCAGAGAATGAACCACACGATTTTCCTCGGCAATCTTCCCGCCTGGGTCACTGCGGACGACATCATGTCGTGGCTGACTGCAGAGAACCTGGTCGCCGATTCGATCAAGGTCATCCGCAACCCGGAGACCCAGGAATCCAAAGGTTTCGCCTTTATCGAAACTCCGAATGAGGAGGAGATGAAGGCCATCATCCGCCGCTTCGACCGTGCTCCCCTGGAAGATCGCCTGCTGCGAGCCAACCAGGCGCAGCCACCGCGAGCGAAGGGCCAGCGCGTTCCGGAACGCCGCCGCGGAGGACGCAAGCACAGGCGCGCTGGCAAGGCCGACAAACCTCAGAGCGCTTTCGCCCAGGAACTGGCGAAAGCTCTGTAATCTTCCACCGTTTCCCTCCTCCACCCGTTCCCTGCCATACGGCCGGGGGCTATTCGTTGATTGCCCACATGGGCTCTCTTGCTGCCCATTCCCCTCCGCCGGCCCGGCGCGCTGCTGCTGTGACAGCGTAGGGCGATTTACCCAGAGGCCGCTGGGGCAATAGCGCGGGCCGCCCGGCCCTAGGGTCTTTACCCTCTATAAAGCTTTCACCTTCTTCCTTACGATTAACAATAGGAACCCGGGTTCATGCGCTGCCTTTACTGTGGAAAGCGGTTATCGCTGCTTCACAAGCTATCGGGCCGGGAATTCTGCGGAGACGAGCACTACGCTCTCTACATGCAGGATCAGGAGTCCCTGGGACTAGCACGCCTGATCGAGGCAAAACAGCAGTACAGCCAAAAGGCGCCGGCCAACAAGAAGAAGTCACGGCGGCAACCCGCATCCCTTGAGAAGCTCCCGCCTCTCGCCGAAGTCTTTCAACCACAAAGCCCGCGGCCCTGGAACCAGTTGAAGGCGATGCTTCAACCTGCCAGCCCGGTTCGGGAAACCCTGGTAATGGCATTCCCTCAAGCGGCTGCGGGCATCGACGGCGGTGCGGTCGTCTCCGCGACGCCATGGTTGCCTCTTGCTCCACGCGCAGCCGTTGCAGGTGGAGGGATTCGAATGGACTCTACGGCCGCGGCGGCCGTGGCGCCACCGGGCCCCCCCGATGTTCCATCCTCTGCCGAATGCGATACTCTGGCCGGTCCGGCGCCGGTCTTCCGTGACGCGGAAGCGGTCTTGACGATGTTCCGGGCTCCGGAACCGGCGGCGGCGCTGCCCCGCGCGGCCGGGATGCAGGCGCCTTCTCTGGTCGCCTCCTCCGGCGCCTGGGTCCCCTCCGCCTTGCCGCCCGAGGCGGCGGCGCCTCTCGGCCTGCCGGTGGCGCTGGGGGGGCGCGGGCCGGCGATGGGCGCGATTCACAAACTGAGGCCGGCCGCCGCCGCGAAGCATTCGGCGCGGGGCCCGGACGTTTCGCCGCCCCCGGCTGCTGGCGTTTCGCCGGCGCCGGAAGCCGGCGCGCCGGACATAGTAATGCCGCAGTGGCCGCCCACGCCATCGATCCGGGCCCGAGCGCTGGATTGGAGCGAGATCGAGCTCGTGCGTGCTGGTTTTGTGGCCCCCGCGATTCCCGCGAGGAGTGGTCGCCCGGCGCCGCAAACCCTGATCCCTCAGGGGATTGAACGAGTGGGGCAGCCGGCCGGGGTGCCGCGGCCGCTGGGTTTGCCAGTCTACGAGTTTCGGATTCCGCCGCCCGCCGGCCGGCTCGATCTCTGCCCGGAAGGTCCTCCTACGCAGCGTCCGGCCGCGCCCACTCCCCGTCGGTGCCAATGGTTCGACACTCCTTCGCTCCCTGGTCCCCTGGCGGCGCCCCCAATATCAGCGCTCGCCGAGGCCGGTCTCCGGCCCTGGGTCCCCGGGGCTCACGACGGTAAGCCGCAAGCGAGACGGACTCCGTCGGGATTTCTGCCCGGCGGCATCGTACCCGCGCTGCTCGGCCCCCGTGCCGCGGCCGGCTCGCAGAGGCTTCAAGGCCCCGGCGGTCCGGCCGAATGTACCCTAACGGCCCCGTCCTACACGCCGGCCGCGATGGCGGGCGCCCGGCCGCTCGACACCACCTGCGATGCCCGGGCCGTTCCGGCGCTTCCGGAGCCCCCAGCGGTTGAGGAGGCCAGGCCATCTCCCGTACTCGTGGCGATCCGCCTGACGCTCCGAGGTCCACTGGGACTCGATAAGCCGCACGCGCCGCGAGTTTCCGTCATTGGGAAGCCGCAGGAGACCGTTGTCGGGCCCTGGAACCTGCCGCTCAGCCCCCTCGAAGATGTCATCGCGGCCTCGGGCCTCGCCCGGCGCGGCGACGGCGAACTCGCACCACTGACCCTCGATCGGACGGCGCCTGTTGGTACGGCGTCTCCGAATCGGGCTTCCGTGGAAAGAATCGAGCGTCCGCTTCACCCGGTTCTTCCTCGCACGTCGCTTGATCTTGTCCGCGAAAACTTCGCCGCCGCGCTGCACGAGGAAGTTCCGCGGGCCGCCGCCTGGAAGAAGCTCGCCGGGGTTGCCCTACAGCGCTTCCAGGCTGTTCCCGCAGTAGTTCGCTGGGGGGCGATGATCATCCCTCTGGCGGTCGCGCTCTTTCCGTACATCGCCGGCAACACCCCGGCCGCTTCGGCTGGCGTCGTTTCCGGCGGCGGGGTGAAAAGCGCTTTCGCCGGCCGCTGGCAGATCTTTCAGGCGAACATCATGAGCCGGGCGGCGATCTCGCTGTCGGAGGATTTCCGCGCCGGTCTGGCCCAATGGGACGGCGCGGGAAACTGGGCGAAATCCTGGGCGTACGACGCCGCGGGCTTCATCCGTCCCGGCGAACTGGCTCTGTTCCGCCCCACCCTCGGGCTCGAGGACTACCAGTTCCAGTTCGCAGCCCAGCTCGATTCATTGACCTGGGTCTTTCGGGCTGCCGACACGCGAAACTACCACGCGGCCCGCGTAGTCGTTCGCGAGCGAGGCCCCATACCCAGAGCGGCCATCGTCCGGTACAGCGTAGTCGACGGGAAGAAAGGCAAAACCGAATCCAAGGAAATCCCCTTCGGCCTGCGCGACGACAAGATGTACCAGGTGCGCGTGGATGTGCGCGGCTCCTCGTTCACCACCTACCTTGACGGCCAAGTGATCGATTTCTTCCGCGACGACCGGTTGGCATACGGCGGCATTGGATTCGCGAAACATGCCACCGAGAAACCCCGCCTGCGCTGGGTGAGCGTCACCCACCAGTACGACATGCTCGGGAGGTTGTGCGCCATGATCGCCCCCTATGACCTCCATAGCGCGCCAAGGAGTGTGAACCAGTGAACCAAAGAAAGCGATCGAGAACCGTAAAGGTGGAGAATGCCGGCGGATCATTCGTGGAGGACGGCCAACAGTTTACCGAAACGGTCATCTCTCCCTCGGCGATTCTGGCCAAAGCCGTTTCGCTGCACCTGGAGGGAAAACCGCGCGAGGCGCTTAGCGAGCTCAGCCGCGCCATGGAGGCTGGCGTCGCCAGCCCGGAGATCCATTCGGCTCGGGGACACATCCAGTTCGAGCTCGAACGCTACGACGAAGCCGCCGCCAGTTACAAGAAACTGTTGGAGTTGGCGCCCGACCACGCCACCGCCGCATACAACCTCGCCGTATGCCTGGAACGGCTCGAACGGTGGGCGGAAGCGGCCCGTTTCTTCGATCAGTCGATCGCTCGCCATCCCGAGCGGCCGGACGCTCACATCGGACTCGGTTCCTGCCTGCTGCGCCTGGAGAAGCCGGATCAGGCGCTCGGCGCGTTCGAGGCATACCTGGCGAAGAAACCGGGAAACAACGACGCGCTCTTCGGCAAGGCCGTAGCCTTGCAGTTGCTGGGCCGTCCCAATGAAGCGGTCGATATCTACCAAGAACTGCTCCGGGAAAAGCCCGATTCCGAGGAGGTGCTGGTCAACCTCATCAGCATCGGCATCCTTGGCAAAGACGAGGCGGCCACCCGGAAATTCTCCGAGAAGCTGCTGTCCATCCGCTCTTTTTCCCAGGCGGCGATCGAGGGTCTGGCAAGCTGCGCCTTCTGGTCCGGGGATTACGAGGCGGCGATAAAGTATTGCGCGAAACTCGTCGAGTTTGAGCCGGAGAGCTATGAGCGGCGGTTCAATCTCGGCGTGGCCTACCATCGCACGGGCCTCTTCGAACAAGCGGCGAAGGCATACCAGGAGGCCGCGCGCCTGAAACCCGAGGCGTCGCAGGCTCACGCCAATCTGGGAATCGTGTTGCACGAGCAGGAGGAGCATCGGGGTGCGGCGGCCGCGTACGAACGTGCGCTCAAACTCTCGCCGGATCTCGCCGCGATCCGCTACAACCTCGCGCTCCTGCTCGAGCAGCAGGGAGCCTCTTTCGAGGCTGAGGGATACTACGAGCAACTGGCGGCCGAACACCCGGATTGGGAGGACGCCTGGTTTCGCCTTGGCTATCTTCGTCTCCAGCGGTCCTTCTTTCCGGGAGCCATCGACGCCTTCGAGAAGTGCCTCGAACTGCGGCCCGCCTGGCCCGAGGCGCTGGTGAACCTCGGTCTCTCACGGTGGAGAAACGCCGAGCACGACGCCGCGGCGGAGGATTTCGACAAGGCGCTCGAATGTGACCCCGAGTCCGTGGAGG
>CAYRPT010000325.1:0-5410 GCA_964425895.1 uncultured Solibacteraceae bacterium
ATTCGATACGCCGCGGACCCTCGGGCGGGCCACCCGCGTCTTCGGCCCCGCCGAGTTCGGCGTGGCCCTGCTGGGAGCGGGCCTCTGCGGCGCCCTCCATTCCGCCGCGGGGCGTCTCGGCCGACGCCTCCTCACGCCGGTCCTCGCGGGCGGTCTCGGTGTGTTAATGGTGTTTCAGTTTGTCATTCAGAAGGACTACGTTCGCGCCTGGGAGGAGCACCGGTCAATCCTCGCCTGCATGTTCCAGCTTTCCCCGGACGCCGGCCCCGACACGACCATCGTGATCCGGCTCCATTGGAAGGACTGGGACCCATTCAACACCCGCTTCCGCGTTCTCGCTATCGGCGAGGAGAAGCTCATGTTTCACCGCGCGCCCTACTGGCTGTTCGCCTACGGAGAACCCCGGCCCAACCTCTACTTCGTTTACTCTGACCGCTGGCTCGATCACCTTCAGGCGGGCGCGGATGGCAAGCTTCACTGGACTCGGACGGACGTACCCGACCTGTACGCATTCGACAAACCGCCCCTCACCCCGGGGAAAGTGATCTACCTGCATGCCGAGCGCTCGGGGCGGATTGTCCGTGCGACCGAGACTTACCGCGTGGGAGATACCGTCATCACCCAGGCATCGCAGCCCGTGCAGCAGTCCTTCTGGACGACCCTGAAGCCCAGCCCATTGCTCAAACACGTATTCCCGGCGGGTCTGCCGGTGGACAAGTGAGCCTACCGCCGGCCGAAGAGCTGAGCCCGGCTACTTCTGCGCCACCAGAACTCGGGAGGGATAGAACGTCTGGCTTACGGTACGATCGCTCAGAATCTCGAAACCGCGGCTCTCGATCATCTCTGGAACCCGGCGCTCCACCTGACGTCCCCAGAACGCCGGCACCAGACTCCCCAGCACGTTATAAATGCGGTTGAACAGCGTCGAGTTCTGTCCGATGAGGATCAGCGACAGACGGCCATCGCTCCGCAGCACCCGATGGAACTCGCCGAGGGTGCCGGCAATATCCTGGGCCGACAGCAACTCGAGCAGGTAGCAGCACACCAACGCGTCGAAGGCGCCGTTGCGAAACGGCATCCGGCGCGCGTCCACCGCCTGACAGTGAATGCGATGGTGCGGATGGCGCCGCCGGACACGGCCGTAGGCGCGCGCCGCCATCTTGGGGGACAGATCGAACCCCAGCGTTCGCCCGCTGGGATTCACCCGGGCGAGCCGCCGGAACATCTCGCCGGAGCCCGTGGCAACTTCCAGCACGTCCATCCCGTCGCGAATGCCCGATGCCTTCAAGGCCTCGCGATGGGCTCGCGAGTGAAACAACATCGTCGATATCGGGTAGACGGCGGCCAGCCGGTCGTAGACGCGCCGTGTGCGGGCGGCAATGGTCTGCGGAAGCCGCTCGGCGCGATACTCCAGCAGCGTCAGTTGGATCTCGCTCAAAATTTTCGCTCCTTCGTTGTCCAGGAAACCTCACGAAGCCGCCGCGACGGCCGGCTGTAAGTCGGGAATCTCGATCTGGATCCGGGTTCCCTGGCCCGGCTTGCTGTCGATCCACATCCGGTAGTCGTTGCCAAACACTACTTTCAGCCTCTCGTTAACGTTGCTGATGCCGATCCCTTGGGAGAAAAGCTTCGCCATCGCGGCCTCCGGGATGCCGGCGCCGTCGTCCTCCACCAGCAGGTGGAGCCGTCCGTTCTCCAGCCAGCTCCGGATCCGGATCGTGCCGCCATCCACTTTGTTGGCCAGCCCGTGCCGAAGGCTGTTCTCGACGAGCGGCTGCAGCAACATGCTCGGAACCAGGCGATCCAGCGTCTCCGGCTCCACCTCTTTGACGAAGCGGAGGCTGTCTCCGAAGCGTACCATTTCGATCGACAGGTAGTCATCGATGAAGCCCAACTCCTCGCGCAGGGGGCTGAAGTTATCGTGTTTGCGCAGCAGCCGGCGGAGGATGTTCGAGAGCTTGTACACGACGACTCTGGCGCGCTCCGGATTGATCCGGATGAGCGAGGAAACCGTGTTCAAAGTGTTGAACAGGAAGTGGGGATTGATCTGGCTGGTGAGCGCCTCCAGCCGCGCCTCGGTCAACAGACGCTGCTGCACCTCCAGCTTCTGCTCGTTTCGGGTGTTGTTCCAGATCTTCAACGGAATCGTGACACAGAAGACCGTTGTCAGGTACACGCCGATGACGCTGGCCGGGTGCGGGTGGGGCCACACGGGATGCAGGGCGAAGAGAAACTGTCCCCCGAAAATCGAGCTCAGGCTGAAGCGCAGAAATTCGGCGAAGAGAATGGCCAGCAGGAAGAACAGGTGGAAGGCCGTGCGGCGGTGGTTGATGCGCCCCCGGAACAGGCGAAACAGGTTGGCGTCGAGCAACGGTGTGAACCGCCATACCTCTTCCGGCTCGGGCGCCAGGTCCCGGAGGAGCCCCCCCAGCACGCCCACGCCGGCAAACAGCAGCATCGTCAGATACTCGCCGTCGAACATGGCCGGAACCGAGATCAGGATGGCGGCCACGAGGCCCGTAACATAACCGCCAACGACGCCCGCCAGAATGGCGCCCTCCAGGCCCAGGTCCACTGCCCGATATGTTTCTGTCAGAACACGGGTTCCCACCCCGGCCGCGAAAATGAGCGCGAAGGCCAGGGCCAGCTTCGCTCGCTGGTTGAGGGTCCGCTGCTCGCGCATCAACATCCGCTGAAAGGCGCGGAAGCGCACCATGATGCTGGCGAGCGACGCGGCGACGGCGATCCGCACCAGCAAAACGACGGTGTGCTGTTCCATCTCGGCCACCCGGCGAAAGCGGCTCCGGCCAGGCGCCGCTTTCGCCGGCTCAAGTCATTATAATGAAAGGTCAGGGATCTCCTGATCCGGCAAAGCTGGGCGCGGTTCGCCGTGCGCATACCGAAAATGGCCGCCAACCCTGCAACTCTGTTGCGAAAAGTCGCCGAGGCCGACTTCCCGTCCCGTTTCGGCGATTTCCGGATCTACGGCTTCGACCGCCGGCACGCCAAGGGGATTGAAGAGGCCGTCGTGCTGCGCATGGGCGACCTGGGCGGGCCGCCGCCACCGCTGGTCCGCATCCACTCTCAATGCCTCACCGGCGATGTTTTTCACAGCCTCCGCTGCGACTGCCGCGCTCAGCTTGAGCTGGCTCTGGCCATGATTGCCGAGGAAGGCCGAGGCTTGCTGATTTACGAGCACCAGGAAGGGCGCGGCATCGGCCTCCTCAACAAGCTGCGCGCCTACCAATTGCAGGATAGCGGGGCCGACACCATCGAGGCCAACGAAGCACTCGGTTTCGCCGCCGATCTGCGCAATTACGAGCTTCCGGCCCAGATCCTCCACTATTTTGGCGTGAGCGCCGTACGACTGCTCTCGAACAATCCGGAGAAGATCGAAGCTCTCGAAAACCACGGGATCGCGGTCGTCCAGCGCGTTCCCTGCCAGCCAGGCCACGCCCAAACCGCCGAGAACTATCTGCGGACCAAGAAGGAGCGGATGGGCCACTTCCTCGAAGGCTTCTAGCAGGATGATGAAGCGGTTCGCAAAAACCGGTCTGCCGGGGCGCGCGGTCAGCGTCCATGATCCGTCGCGGGAGCCTGATGGACGAGGCGCGCACGAGGGAACCTCTTCGGAACTCCAGGTATCAGAGAAGCCGGATCGGCTCGACATAACGTCGCCGATGTCGTGGGGTGCGCGCCCGGTTTTCGTGCTGTTCGCGCTGTTCCCCTTCCTTGCTCTGTATGAGCTGATCCTGCGCGTCCGGTGGACCGACTACCGCCACCCGTTCTTCGTGCTCGCCGCGGCCATCTCGGCGGGCGCGGTTGCCTTAAGCCTTTTTCTGATGTTCGCCGCCGTTGCCGGCCTCAGTTCGCGGGTGACGCTCGATGCGGCGCGCTCGACCTTCAGATACTCGGAGGTCGCCGTCGCCGGCCGAGGACATGGCCAGGTGTTCCCGCTTTCGTCCCTCCAATGCGTCCGCGTTCAGATGCAGGAGTGGAGCGACGGCGCTCCCAGCTACTCCCTGGTGTTCACGATGGCGGATGGCGCCGCCTTCACGTCCGGATCGTCACGGTCGCGCGAGGCCATAGAGCGGGCGAAGTCCCGTGTCGAGGCATTCTTGGACCGGCACGCCCGTTCCACCGCCACCGTGCCGCGCGCGTCAGCGAGCGCAGCGCCCGCCCAACTGTAGTTCCGTCCCTCAGGAGAGTTTCGGGATTCCCATGCCGCCATCGGCAGCAATCACGGCGCCGTTGACTTCGGCGGCCAGGGGGGAGCACAGCCAGAGGAAGACGTCGGCGACGGCTTCCGGCGGGGACAACCGGGCGGCCGGGATGACGCGGTCTGCCAGAGCGCGGTAGTTGGAGTCCTCGTTGTAGATCTTGAGGGCACTGCCGGCCGCTACGATGCCGGGTGCGATGCAGTTGCACCGGATGCCGCGGGAGGCATACTCGAGCGCGATGGTTCTGGCGAAGGTTTCGAGGGCCGCCTTGGCCGGGGCGTATGCGGAGAGTCCCTCCAGCGGAAACGAGGCGGCGACGGAAGACGTGAAGATGAGGTGGCCGCGGATGCCCCGGCGGCTCCAGCCTTGGAGGATAGCGCGGCTGAGGTAGGTTTGGCCGAAGAAGTTGAACCGCACGATGCGGTCGTATTCCTCGCGCGGGGTGGCGGCGAACGGGTGCAGCGCGCAGCCGCCCGCGTGGCCGACGCAAATGTCGGGATTCGGGAAGCGCTCCGTGAAGCTGGTCACAACGCGGTCAACTTCAGCGGGGTTGGTCACGTCCATCGGTTCGTAGTGGCAGGAGGCGGGCGGGATCTTCCACTGCTCAAGGCGCTGGCGGGCGGATTCGGGATCGATGATGTCAGTCAGGACCAAGGCCGCTCCGGCTTCGCGGAGGCGGCGGATGATGTGCTCCGCGATCGCGCCCATGGCGCCGGTGATCAGAACCGATTTCGCCGAGAGATCGATAGAGACCATGGCACAACAAAGCGTATCACCCGGAATGGCAGGTGCGGGCAAGGCCGCGAAGCGCGGCGGCGAATGACGGACCAACCACAAGCCCTACAGATCCAGGACGTTGCCGGCCTTCGTCACCGCCGAACGCCGGGCGGCGCCATCCGAACGGGAAGGAATCAGCGCACCCGAGGCCGGCGGGCGTCTTCCTCGTCCTGCTTCTTCAGCAGCTCTGAATGAAGGCGCTGGTTCAGCTCCGGATCGCCGCGCATCCACACCCACAGCCGGACGACCCCATCCTGGTGCGCCGAGGCAACGAAGCTGCCGTTCCTGCTTACGGAGACGTACTCGGCATTGTCCACCGGCGCGGATTCATGCACCAGGGCCCAGTCGGACAGGCGAACGACCCGGATGTGCGGATCGTGCCCGGCATAGAGCAGGTGCCCGCCGTCGGGGCT
>CAYRPT010000326.1:0-5410 GCA_964425895.1 uncultured Solibacteraceae bacterium
GCGATGGGCGTTGCCCTGGGCATGCTCGAAGCCAACCCGCCGGACTTCGGCGCCTCCTTCGACCGGATCGCCGCCGCATTGAACACCCGTCCCACCGCCGTCAACCTTCAGTGGGCGCTGCGGCGGATGCGCGCCGTCTATGAATCCGTCCGGCACGAAACTCCTGAGGCGATCCGCCGCCGTCTGGTCAACGAAGCATTGCGGATCCAACAGGAAGATGTCGCCATCAACAAAGCGATCGGACGCCACGGCGCGGCCCTCGTCCCCGACGGGAAAACCGTGCTCACACACTGCAACGCCGGCGCTCTGGCCACCGCGGGTTATGGCACGGCCTTGGGAGTCATCCGCGCCGCGGTGGAGGCCGGCAAACAGATCGACGTCTTCGCCGACGAGACCCGTCCCTTCCTCCAGGGCGCCCGCTTGACCGCCTGGGAGCTTCTCCAGGATGGGATCCCGGCGACGATCATCACCGACAACATGGCCGGGCACTTCCTTCGGTCCGGGCGGATCGGCTGCGTCGTGGTCGGCGCCGACCGGATCGCCGCCAATGGCGACGTGGCCAACAAGATCGGGACGTATTCGGTCGCCGTCCTGGCCAAGGAGAACGGCGTGCCCTTCTACGTCGCGGCGCCCGTCTCGACCCTCGATGTATCGCTCGCCTCCGGGGCGGACATTCCCATCGAGCAACGAGACCCGTCCGAGGTCACCCACGTCGCCGGAACCCGGATCGCGCCCGAGGGCGTGGAAGCCGAGAATCCGGCCTTCGACGTCACCCCGCACAAGTACATCGCCGCGATCATTACGGAACGCGGCGTCGCTCGCGCACCCTACATCGAATCGTTGGCGGCTCTCGCCCAAAGCTGACGGCGGCCTGGCCGCGAGCCGCCCGCGCCTGCGGCCTGCGCGGGCGCCGTCAGCGAAGCCTGTTGTACCGCCGGAGGATCTCGCGCACCCGGTCATGCGGGAGCGCGATCACCGTGCGATCGTTCACGCCCGTCATCGTCTCGGCGGCCACCAGGGCGTTGACAATCGCCTCTTCCGTCGCTTGAACCGTCGCCTCGAATAACGCGCTCATGTGCCGGTTCGGGAGCATTCGCGGCGATGCGATCCCCTCCGCCCCCGCCACCCCCGGATTGGCGGTGGAGAAGGCCAGAAAGATGTCGCCCGATCCGTTGCCCGCCGTGCTCCCCGTCCGCGCCAGCCCCATCGTGATGCGCCGCGCGATTCGTTTGAGCTGGTGCGAGAGCAGCGGGGCGTCCGTGGCCGCCACGATGATGATCGACCCCGTCTCGCCGCCCCTGGGCGAGGCCGACGCCAGCGGCGGCAGCTCCCTGGCCAACTCGGCGCCCACCGGCACGCCCGCGATCCGTAGCTGCTCCCGCAGGCCAAAATTCGCCTGCACCTGAACACCGAGCGTGTATCTTTCGCCGCCGGTTGTAACCACGCGCGAAGCAGTGCCGGCGCCCCCTTTGAAACCGAAGCACACCATCCCGGTGCCGCCGCCGGCATTCCCCTCGAGCGGAGGCCCGCCGCGGGCCGTTTCGATCGCCTCCACCGCGTGCCGCGCCGTCACGTGGAACCCATTGACGTCGTTGAGCAGCCCGTCGAAGGTTTCGGCCACCACCGGATACGAGTAGGGCTGGAACAGCTTCCCCGTGCGCACCTGCCACGCCACCACGGCATCGCGCACGACGCCGACGCTGTGGGTGTTCGTGATCATGACCGGCCCTTCGAGAAACCCGGATTCCTCGATCCAGGTGGTCCCGGTCATCTCGCCGTTGCCGTTCTGGGCGAACCAACCGGCGAATACGGGATCCGCGCTGTTCTTGCCGCGCGGCAGAATTGCCGTCACGCCGGTCCGAACCGGTCCTTTCCCGCGTTCAAGCCGGCCGGCGCCGGAGATGAGCGTAACGTGACCGACCTCGACGCCGGCCACGTCCGTGATGGCATTGTGCGGCCCCGGCTCTCCCTCGAACGGGATTCCGAGATCCCTTGCCCGGGGCTTCACCGCCGCCGGCAGCAGCGGCGCCGCCAACAGGGAAAGCATCACTCGCCGGCTGATCGTCATGTCACTCCTCCGCCGCCTCGCTCCGCCGCCGTCTCCCCGCGCGGCCACTCGCCGGCCGTGGTTCACCGCAGCTCGCGCAACATGGCCGCGGTTTCCTGGATCAGCTTGTCCGCCGCCCCTTCTCCGTAGGGGGTCATCTGGACCTCGTAGCCCCCGTAACGGTATTCGGCCGCCACCGGCATGTACCCGCCGCCCTCGCCATCCGCATAAGCGGTGAACAACGTGAACGCGAAGGGCGAGTTTTGCTTGATCGCCGCGCCGATCTCGGCGAACGGCTCACCCGGCATCGAGACGACGGCGATGCCGCCGATGCGCAGCACCCTTACCTCCACCCGCACCGGGTCCGGATCCTTCACCTGCCGCCACTTCGCCAGCAGATCGGCAAGCCGCCGGTGGCGGGCCCCGGCCTGGTGCTTCGCCCACGGATCTCCCCCGGATGCGGCCGCTTCAGCCTTGACGCGGGCTTCCTCCACCAGGCGGCTCATCTCCTCCATCTCGGCTGCGCTGTAGGTCCGCGCGGGCACATCGAACACCCGCCGCGCCTGTCGGAGCGCCGCATCGCGCGGGCCGGCGAGGCGCCAGGGCTGTTTTGCCTGGACGGCGGTCGATTCTACGAATCCCTCCAGCCGCGGCTCCCGGGCGACGGTGTCGACCGACACCGCAATCGCAGCCGCCTCGTGTCCCAGGATCGAGCCCAGCCGATGGCTGACCGAGAGATCGCCGGTGAAGCCTTCCTTCGGTCCGAGATTGCCCGCCGCGCCCTGAAGGAACAGTACCGTGGCGCCGGGCAGTGCTTCCTCGACCGTGCGCCGGGCCGCGCCGATCCAGTCCGGCGAGGCATGCTGGTTTTCGTATCCCAGCACCGTGCCGTGGCACGGGAAGTTGAACAACGCGGCGTAAGGTCTGCCCTCGGCATCGTCGATGCGAACGACGAGTAGTTCGCGGTCGGCGAAGCCCCCGGGATTCAACCCGACGGCCGAGGGGCGCCCGCCTTCCGCCCGGAACCGCCGGTTCACGTTGATGCTCCCCTGCCCGCGTCCCGCATGGACGTGCACGGGCCGCATCCTCGCGCTGGCTTCCTCGATGACCTGGACGAGCCGGTCCGCCACCAGCCGCCGGTACTCCTCGAACGGCCCGCGATAGGGCTCGAGATCCGCGCCGACCGGCCCGCGATTCGGCTGGAAGCTGGGACCGGAATGCGTGTGCGACGCCGAGACGCGTATGTGATGCCGGGGAATACCGGTGCGCTCCGCCGCCCGGGCAATCGCGCCGTCCAGCCCGGCAACCGAGAGCGCGTCCAACTCGGCGATCACGAACTTCTGCCGGCCGTCACCGAGGGCCAGAGCCTGCACCCGCATGCCCATGGGGTCGTTGCCTGTCGTCGCCAGGTGCGTTTGCGAGCCCCAGTTCTGCTGTATTATGCCTCGCGGCGGTGTGATGTCCGCCTTCGCGACTCCAGCCAGCAGACCGGACGGCGCCGCATCCCGCGGCCCTTGCTCCCGGACATCGGCCGCGAGCCCGAGGGCGCAAACCAACCCGACAACAACCATCCGCGTCATGCGGTGAGTGTATCACCCCGGCGCCGGCCGAAGGTCACGGTTTCTCGGCTAGCAAGGCGGTGCGGATGAGCGGAAGCGGAAGTGGCGCATGGCGGAGGAACTTCTCGTGAAATGCGGACAGACGAAAAGCCGCGCCCTCGCGCCGGCGCACCTCCTCGCGCAACCGCAGGATCAGGACCTTGCCGAGCGCCTCGCCGAGACACAGCGGATCGCAGAGCACGCGCCGCGATTCCCGCTCCGCGGCCGCCGGCGGCAGAAACGCCCGGTCCCGGAACATGGCGGCCGCAGCATCGAGCGTCATACCCCTGGCGTGCACGCGAAGGCTCGCCGCGAACCGGCAATCACGAACCAGTGCCCGCCGCCACAGCAGAAGCTCCAGACGGCCGTCGCCCTTATCAAAGCCTTCCTCCCATAGCATCTGTTCCGCGTAATGCGCCCAACCCTCTTTCGTGGTGCGGTCGGCAAGGACGCGCTCCGGCGCGAGCCGGTCCAGGCCCGGTCGGTAGGCCGCCGTCCGGAGGGCGTGCAGATGCAGCCCGGGCATCACATCGTGGATCGCCGCCAACCGGATCTCGGGTTCCGAGAGCTGGCTCTCGAGCGCGGCCGCGTCCTCGGCCGGCCAATCGGCCTCCGCCGCGCCCAAGCCCCAAAACGCCGCCGGCGGCGAACCCTCCCGGGCCAGCGGGGGGCTCAGCCGGTACGGATCGGTCACTGTGCGCTGGTAGGACGGCATGATGGTCAGCCGCAAGCCGGACTCGCCGCCCAGCTCCTCCGGCCGCTCCAGGATTCCGGACCGCCGGACGAACGCTTGGACCGCATCCACCGCCCGGCGGCCGTGATCCAGGCGTTCCGCTTCCCGCACCGCTGCGCCTTGCGCGGCTCGCAGCGCTTCGTGAGCACCCCGGCCGGGCGCCACCTCGCCGGCTGCCCGCTCAAACGCCGCGGCGTCCTTCGTCAACGACTCCTCGGCCATCGCCTCCAGTTCGCTCACCCGGATCTCCACCATCGACCCCAGCAGGATCCGCGTCATCAAGCCCTCTGCGCCCAACGAACCATCCGCCGCCTCTTTGGCCCGCGCCTCCGTGCGGAGCCAAGCCAGCGTCTCGCGGACCGCGTTCAAAGCGAACTCGCTGCCGGTTTCGAAGCTGCGCTGCAACGTCATGTCAATCACGGCCGTCCGCCTCGCCCACTCGCGCAGGTCGGTTCCGACGAGCATCTCCAGCCGGCGGCCCCGGTCCAGGGCCTCCGTGAGCAGCGGCGCCGGAGCGCCCGTCACATTGCCCCGCAGCGCCGCCATCACCGCTTCCATCTCGTTCACCGCAATGACCGCCGCGCGCAACCGCTCGGCCGCCGGAGCATGATCTGACGTCATCAGGAAATCGAGCGCGGCCAGCGGCACCTCCAGGTACAGCAGGGGATCCTTGCGCCATGACTCAAAGTGGCTCCACTGCGCCAGTTCGCCGCGGATCGCATACTCGAGTACCTTGCTTTCGGCGCGCTCCTCGGGGCCGAGTTCCGCCCCTTGAAGGGTCTGCAACCGCATCAGCAGCCGCCCCAACTCGTCGGCGCGCCGCGAGATAGCCAGCGGGCTCAGATCGTCGAGGCGGCCGTCGTATTGGTGGACACCCATGCGGCTCGCTAGGGTCGGACGGAAGCGAAACAGGGCGTCGAGGTAGTCCGTGTCAAAACTTCGAAGCTGCGAAGGGGAGCGATGCGGAAAGCAACCCGTGAACAACAAGGCGGCGGACAACAGCAACGGGCCCAGCGGCAAACGCATCGCCCC
>CAYRPT010000327.1:0-5409 GCA_964425895.1 uncultured Solibacteraceae bacterium
CCCGCTATCACAGCGGCCGCGACAAGTTCATTGCGTTTCTTGGCGGATTTCACGGGCGCACCATGGGCGCGCTCGCGCTGACCGGCAGCAAGAGCGTGCAGAAGCGCGGTTTCAGCCCCCTGATGCCCGGGGTTACGCACATCCCCTACGCCTACTGCTACCGATGCGCCTACGGAAAACAGCCTGATTCCTGCCGCGTCGAATGCGTGCGGGTGATCGAGGAGCAGCTCCTGAAGACCATCCTGCCCGCCGAGGAGGTGGCGGCCATCGTCGTGGAGCCGGTGCAGGGTGAAGGCGGGTACATCGTCCCGCCGCGGAAGTTCTTTGATGAGCTTCAGGCCGTGGCCCGGCGGCACGGAATGCTGGTGATCTGCGACGAAGTGCAGTCCGGCATGGGCCGGACGGGGAAGATGTTCGCTTCCGAGCACCTCGGTGTCGAGCCCGATATTGTGACGCTCGCCAAGGGGATCGCCAGCGGAATGCCGCTCGGCGCTACGATCGGCCGCGCCGACCTGATGCAATGGCCCCAGGGCGCGCACGCCTCGACGTTCGGCGGGAACCCGGTGGCGGTGGCGGCGGCCATCACCACGGTGGAACTTCTTGAAGCTGAACTCATGGATCACGCGGCCCGCGTCGGCCGGCGGCTGATCGCCCGCCTTCGCGAGTGGCCGCGGCGGTTCCCCATGGTGGGCGACGTCCGCGGTCTGGGGCTGATGATCGGTGTGGAATTGGTGCGAGACCAGTCCAGCCGGGAAAGCGCCCCGGATCTCCGGGATCGTTTGGTCCGTCTGGCGTTCGAACGCGGCCTGCTGCTGTTGGGCGCCGGCGCCAGCACCATCCGTCTGTCGCCTCCGCTGGTGATCACGGAGGACCAGGCGGACTTCGCCGCCACCACCATGGAAGAACTGTTCGAGAGCCTGGTCTAGCGGGCCGCGGCCAACAGCACCGGGCCGGTCAGGCGTGGGGCCAACCGTGCCGCCCGTTGCTCTGGCAGCTACGCGGGCCGCTGGCCGGGCGCCCGGCGAGGGCCCGTATCTCATCGGAAATCCGTCTGGTAGCATGAAGGATACTTCGCCAGGGAGCAATTTCCCACTAAGAAATGCAGATCCAGGGAAGCCATAAGACGATGCGCAGTCTCGCTGCTCACGGCATCCGGAACGCGAACACCATCTGGTGGAACCTCTCGACCCCGTTTTTGTATGAAGCCGCACTCCAGCGGCGCGAAGGGTTGCTGGCTCATCTGGGACCGCTGGTGGTCCGCACCGGCCAATATACCGGCCGCTCGCCCAACGACCGCTACATTGTCCGAGAGCACACCAGCCAGGAGAAGGTTTGGTGGGGCAAGGTGAACCGCGAGTTCGACCCGGAGGCGTACGATAAATTGCGCCGCCGCCTGACGGCGTATTTGCAGGGCAAAGATCTCTTCGTGCAGGACTGCTACGTGGGGGCGGATCCGAAATACCGGATGCCGATTCGGGCGATTAACGAGTACGCCTGGCACAGCATTTTCGCCCGCAACATGTTCTTGAAGGAATTGGACCGGGAGAAGCTGGCAGGGCACGCGCCGGAATTTACCGTGATTGACGCGCCGGGTTTCACGGCTCATCCAGAGGAGGACGGCACGCGGTCGGAGGCCTTCATTTTGTTGAACTTCGAGCGGCGTGAGGTGCTGATTGGCGGTACGGCGTATGCGGGTGAAATGAAGAAGTCGATTTTCTCCGTGATGAACTACTTCCTGCCCCAAAAGGGTGTGCTGTCGATGCACTGCTCGGCGAACTACGGCCGGAACCGGAGCGATGCGGCGATCTTCTTCGGGCTGTCAGGCACAGGCAAGACGACGCTTTCGGCGGACCCGAACCGCACCCTCATCGGCGACGACGAGCACGGATGGAGCGACGAGGGAGTCTTCAACTTCGAGGGCGGATGCTACGCCAAAGTGATCCGTCTTTCGCCAACCGGAGAACCGGAGATCTATGCCACCACCCGCCGCTTCGGTACGATTCTCGAGAACGTGGCCATCGATTCCGAGAGCCGCCGCATCGACCTGAACAGCGACGAGTTCACCGAGAATACCCGGGCCTCCTATCCCATCACGCATATTCCCAACGCCGATCCGGCAGGCTCCGCGGGCCACCCGCGGACGATCGTGATGCTGACGGCGGACGCGTTCGGCGTTCTCCCGCCGGTTGCGAAACTCACGCCCGCGCAGGCGATGTACCACTTCCTGTCGGGCTACACGGCCAAGGTGGCAGGCACCGAACGCGGCGTCACCGAGCCCCAGGCGACGTTCAGCACCTGCTTTGGAGCCCCGTTCATGGCGCTGAACCCCAACGTCTACGCCCAACTCCTCGGGGACAAGATGCGCCGCCACCAGGCGAACGCTTACCTGATCAACACGGGCTGGAGCGGAGGCCCGTACGGCGTCGGCCGGCGCATCCAACTCGCCTACACGCGGGCGATGGTCACCGCCGCACTCACCGGCGCCCTGGATGAGGTGCCGTCGCGGGAGGATTCGATTTTCGGCCTGATGGTTCCCCGCGAGGTGCCGGATGTGCCACCGGCGGTTCTGGATCCGCGGAGCACGTGGGCGGATAAGGTCGCTTACGACGAGCAGGCGCGAAAACTGGCGGGCATGTTCGTGGAGAACTTCCGGGCATTCGCCGCGGATGCCGGGGATGACGTGAAGGCCGCGGGTCCTCGCCGGTAGCGGTTGGACGGCGGCGGCGTTCGGGCCGGGAAAGGGACTCTTGCTGGAGCTCTTACTCAAGAACGAGACGATGGCCCTGTTTGTGGTCATCACCACGGGGCTTCTGGTGGGGCGCCTGAGCATCCTTGGTCTGAGCCTGGGCTCGTCCGGCGTGATCTTCACCGCTTTGCTGGCGGGCCATTTCGGTTACGAGATTCCCGAGGGAGTCGGGACGCTCGGGCTCGTGATCTTCATCTTCATGATCGGGCTGCGCGCCGGTCCCACGTTCTTTCGCGGCTTTGTCGGTCAGGGTGGTTCCCTCGCCAAGCTGGCGGTGGCGCTGATTCTCTCCGGTTCGGCGGCCGCCTTCGTCCTGGCGAAGTGGCGGGACATCCCGGTGGATCTGGCGGCGGGCATCTTTGCCGGAGCTCTCACCAGCACGCCGGCGCTGGCGGCGGCGATGGAGCGCCTGCCGGAGGGCTCGCAAGTGGCCGTGGGCTACGGCATCGCCTACCCGTTCGGCGTCGTGGTGGTGGTTCTATTCGTTCAGTTTCTCCCGCGGCTGCTGCGGACCGACCTGCGCCGGCTCGGCGCGGAGCTGGAGGAGGCAAACGCTCCGGGGCGGCGCATCGTGCGTGTTCTGGTGGAGGTGCTCAACCCGGCGGTCATCGGCAAGCGCCTGGTCGATCTGGCCTTTCTGGGAGACTCGAACTGCCAGGTCTCGCGGTATCTGTCGGGAACGCGGCTGGTACCGGTGGCCGGGGACCACGTGCTCGAGGAGGGCCAGCGGGTACTGGTGATCGGGCGGGAGTTCCGCGTGCCCCATGTGGTCAGCCTGCTCGGCAAAGAAGCCGAGGGCGTGGACTACCACATGGACACCGAACGGGAACGGCAGACGGTGGTGGTCAGTTCGCGAAACGTCGTGGGCAAGACGATCGCGGAGCTCCGTCCGATTCACAGCTTCGGTGTTACGATCACCCGGATCCAGCGCCACAACCTCGAATTCGTGCCGTGGATGTCCGATGAGATCGAGTACGGAGACGCTCTCAGCGTGGTCGGCGAGCCGGAGAACATCGAGAAGTTCGCCGCCTATGCCGGCCACCGGGAGCGCACCCTTCACGAAACGGACTTGATCTCTCTGGGCGCCGGCGTGATCGCGGGCATCATCCTGGGGATGGTCTCCTTCGACCTGGGCGGTCGAAGTTTCGCCCTGGGAATGTCGGGGGGACCGCTGTTCGTCGCCCTCATTCTCGGGCATTTCGGGCGTGTCGGTCCGGTGAAGGGCCACCTTCCGCAAGCTTCGCAGATGCTGCTGATGGAGTTCGGCCTGGTGTTTTTTCTGGCGGAGGCGGGAGTCCGCGCGGGCCATACGATCGTCCCGGTGGTCCAGAAGTACGGTCTGGAGCTCTGCCTGGCGGCGGTGGCGGTCAAGTTCACCCCATTGGCGGCCGGTTACTTGATGAGCCGGTACGTTCTCAAGATGAACCTGCTCCAGACCATCGGCGGCGTCTGCGGCGGAGTGACGAGCACACCCGGGTTGGGCGTGATCACATCGAAGACCGATTCGGACATCCCGGTGGTCAGCTACGCCGCCGCCTATCCGGTAGCATTGATTCTGATGACGGTGTTCGCCCAGATCCTGGTGACGTCGCTGCGGTAACGGCGGAGGCTCTCGGGCGCCGTCGACTCCTATGACGATCCCCCTGCCAAAACAAGAGAACTGTGAAGTGGTCTGTCTGGGCGAATGCCGCCATCCGTCGCCGGCGGAGGCGCGCGGCTTCCCGTTCCTCGATGACCGTGACCGCGTCCTGCTGTCGCCGAACCTGGCGGTCCTGCGGCCGTATCTGGACGCCAACGAATCCCCGCCGGCGCTCGAATCCGCCGGGCCGCGGAGACGCATTTTCTTCCATCCGGATGGACTCACCTGCGGAATCGTGACCTGCGGCGGGCTCTGTCCGGGGCTGAACGACGTCATCCGATCGATCGTGATGACGCTGTATTACGTCTACGGCGTCCGCCGGATCATCGGCTTCCGCTACGGCTACGCCGGGCTGTCCGGCAAGCCGGTGGAACCGCCGCTGATGCTCGCGCCGGACTCGGTGGATCGCATCCACGACGACGGCGGCACGCTGCTGGGCTCGTCCCGCGGCGAACAGCCCGTGGTCGAAATGGTGGACACGCTGGTGAACTGGGATGTGAGTATCCTGTTCACGATTGGAGGCGACGGCACGCAGCGCGGCGCGCACAAAATCGCCGGCGAAATCCGGAAGAGGAACCTGCCAATCTCGGTGATCGGAATTCCGAAGACGATCGACAATGATCTGCAATGGATCGACCGCAGCTTCGGCTTCCTCACCGCCGTCGAGGAGGCGCGGCCAGCGGTGTTGGCCGCTCATGCCGAAGCCAAGGGCATTCACAACGGTGTGGGCCTGGTGAAGCTGATGGGACGCCATTCGGGCTTCATCGCGCTCAACGTCAGCCTGGCGAATCCGGACGTGAACTTCTGCCTGGTGCCCGAGGTGCCCTTCCCGCTCTCGAGCGATGGTGGGTTTCTCGAGGCGCTGGCCGACCGTCTGCGCCGCCGCCGCCACGCGGTCATTGTCGTGGCCGAAGGCGCCGGCCAGGAGCTGATGCAGGATGCCGGCCCAACCGGGAAGGACGAATCCGGCAACGTGAAGCTCAAAGACGTGGGAGTGTTTCTGAAGAACGAGATCGCACGGTAT
>CAYRPT010000328.1:0-5392 GCA_964425895.1 uncultured Solibacteraceae bacterium
TCCCTCCCGGGGCTGTACCTCAACAACGGTGACGGAACGTTTCGCGACGCTGTCCGCGGCAGCGGCCTCGACGTCGAACGCTTCGGCCTGGGCGTCACCGTGGCCGACTACGATAACGACGGGCGCGAGGATCTCTACATCACATATCTCGAGGGCGATCGCCTCTTTCATAACGAAGGTGGAGGGAAGTTCCGCGACGCGACGCGCGCCGCGGGGCTCAACAACCGCTCGTTCGGCTCGAGCGCGGCCTTTCTCGATTACGACAAGGACGGGTGGGCCGACCTCTTCGTCGCCAACTACGTGAACTGGAAGCCGGAGGCCGACCTGTGGTGTTCGCTCGACGGCGCCGCGAAGTCGTATTGCACGCCCGAGTCTTACGGTGGGGCCTCCTCCCGTTTGTACCGCAACACCGGCGCGGGCAAATTTGAGGATGTGACGCAGAAGACGGGCCTTCACGACCCAACGAGCAAGAGCCTGGGGATTGCTGTGCTGGATTACGACCAGGACGGCTGGCCCGACATCTTCGTGGCGAATGACACCGAGCGCAACAAGCTGTACCGGAACAAGGGCGGCCAGACCTTTACCGAGGAAGGCATCAGCGCGGGGGTGGCATACAGTGAAGACGGAACGGCGCGGGGCGCCATGGGCGCCGACGCGGCCGATTACGACCGCAGCGGACGCCCGCATCTGGTGGTGGGCAACTTCTCAAACCAGATGCTCGGGCTCTACCGCAACGAGGGCAACGGCCTGTTCGTGGACGAGGCGCCGCGCTCCGCGGTCGGCAAGGATAGCCTGTTGACGCTGGCCTTCGGCGCCTTCTTCTTCGACTACGACCTGGACGGGTGGCTGGATATCCTGGCCGCCAACGGGCACATCGAAGAGGAGATCGAGAACGTGCAGCCGAAAGTGACCTTCGCCCAGCCGCCGCACCTGTTCCGCAACCTGGGCGGCGGCAAGTTCGTCGAGACCACGCGGCAGGCGGGCGCCGAGTTCGCCCGGCCCATTGTCGCGCGCGGGGCGGCCTATGGCGATTATGACCGCGACGGGGATCTGGACGTCTTGCTTACCACCAACGGCGGGCCCGCCCGCCTGTTCCGGAATGAGGGCGCCAACGCCAACAACTGGCTCACGGTGAAGACGCGGGGCGTGCGGTCGAACGGCTCCGGGTTAGGAGCGGTGGTTCGCGTCCGCAGCGCGGGCGGGCCGCAATGGCAAATGGTGCGGAGCGGATCGAGTTACTGTTCCCAGAGCCAGTTGGCGTTGACCTTCGGATTGGGCAAGGACCCGGACGCCGATGTTACGATCGAGTGGCCGAGCGGCACGGTGCAGCGTCTCGGCCGGCTGAAGGCCCGGCAATGGATCGAGGTGCGCGAAGCCCAGAGTGGCGGCCGCGCGGACTGATGCGAAGCGGGCCGCGTAACCATGCATGAACTTTCGATCGCGATGGCCATTGTCGAATCGGTTGAGGAGCAGATCGCGGCGTATCCGGGGGCCGCGGTGCGCCGGGTGGTCATCGAGATTGGAGAACTGTCCGGGGTGGCCGCCGAGGCGCTCCAGTTTTCCTGGAGCCGCGCCACGGAGGATACCGCGCTGGCGGGCGCGTTCCTGCAGATCGAGCCCGGAGCGCACCCGCGAGACTTGATCCTGCGGTCCATTGAGATGGTTGCGGATTAAGTGGGCCGGGCTCCATGGTCCCCGCAAGGTTTACTTCTTCCCGGCAAGACTCCGCCGGAGCGCCCGGGCGGCGCCGTCGCCTTGGTCGGCGTCGCCATCGAGGCGGCGGCGGTTCGTGGGTGGCCGCAATCGAACAGGCGGAGCACCATTCTTCCTACCGGCGGGACAGGTCCCGCAGGTAGATGTCTTTGAAGCGCATGTCACCCTCGCCGCCGGAATGAAGCTGGAGGGCGATGTAGCCGTCAAAGGATTTCGGCGTGGGGTCGGTGAAGTCGACCATCAAAACGCCGTTGAGCCGCGCTACATAGCGGTTGCCTTCGACGCGCACCTGAAGGTCATTCCAGTCCCCCTGCCGGACGACGGTCTCATTCTCCGGTGCGGGCCACACAATCCACTGGCGGCCGTCCCCGTAGATACCTCCGGTGTGCTTGTTCACCGCGCAATCGATCTCGAATTGCAGCCCCTGGGAGACGTCCGGCGTACCCGGCTTGAAGTCGACATGGAAGAAGAGGCCGCTGTTACCAGAACCCTCGCAACGAAACCGAAGGCCCATGTGGAAGTCGGTGTATTTCTTCTCGGTCCGGAGATAGCCGTACTCCCTGGTGACGGCGACTCCGTGAATCGCGCCTTGGTCGACGCTCCACCTCTCCTTGCCCACCTCGACCCAGCCGGCGAGGTCGCGGCCGTTGAAAAGCTGCACCCAGTCCTCGCCGGGAAGGGGAGCTCTCTGCGCGAACACGGGGTGGGCCAGCAGCGCAGCCGCAAGCAGGAACCGGTAAATCTCCATGGGGACATCATACACTCGCTTCCCGGCCGGTTTCGGAAGGCCGGGGGCCAAAGCCCACCGGGGGCGCCATTTGCGATAATTCCCCGTAGCAGACCGCGCTGTCTGGGAGAGTATGCAGACCCTGAATGTCGAGATTCCGTTTCGCCGCGCCGAGTTTGCCAGGGCGAATCTCAATCGGTTTGCGGAAGAGCTGCCGGCGGCGGTGGCTCATCGGGTCGGCCTCCTGCTGCGGTCCTCGGCGGATCCGGACGGTGCGCTGCTGAACTTGGTGCGCCTGCTTGACGAGCAGCCTGCGGCCTTTCAGCGCCTGACGCGCTCGCCGGCCGGTTTACAGTACTTGATCACCGTGTTTTCCGCCAGCCGCTTCCTGAGTGAAGCGATTGTCCGGCAACCCGCTTGGCTCGATCAGCTCCTTCAGGATGGCGACATGCACCGCGTCATCCCGCCCGAGGACATGAAAGCCCGGCTCGAAGCGGCGCTCGGCAGAGATGGCGCCGGCATCCCCGAGCCGCTGATCCTCCGGCAGTTCCGCCGCCAGCAGATGCTCCGCATCCTCATTCGGGATTTGCTGGGATTCGGAGCGCTATCGGAGATCACCGGGGAACTGTCCAACCTCGCCGACGCCCTGCTGGATGTGAGCCTCCGGCGCATCCGGGCGGAGCTCGAAGGACGCTATGGGATGCCGGTCACCTACGACGCGGATGGCGCGCGGCGGCCCTGTGAGTTCTCGGTTATCGGTCTCGGCAAACTTGGCGGCGGCGAGTTGAATTACAGTTCCGACATCGACCTGATGTTTGTCTATTCGGGTTCCGGCGAAACGAACGGACCCGAGCCGATCTCGAACCGGGAGTTTTTCGGGAAAGTCGCGAATTATCTGACGGACAGGCTCTCCTCCTACACCCACGAAGGCCGCTGCTATCGCGTAGATCTCCGGCTTCGGCCGGAAGGCCGCCTGGGTGAGCTTTGCATGTCGGTCGAGGGCGCCCGCAAGTATTACCAGGTCCGGGCACGCGACTGGGAGCTCCAGATGCTCATTAAGGCGAGGGTGTGCGCCGGGGAGCCCGGGCCGGGGCAGGAAATCCTGGAGTTCGTGCAGCCGCTCATCTACACTTCCACGCTGAACTTCTCGGCCGTCGAGTCGATGTCGCAGACGCGGCAGCGGATCGACGAAAAAGTGGCGGCGCGGCGCAAAAGCGGTATCGACGTGAAACTCGTTCCGGGCGGAATCCGCGACATCGAATTTCTCGTTCAGTGCCTCCAGCGCCTGCACGGAGGGCGCGATCTGTGGATTCAACACCCCGGCACCCTGCTGGCGCTGCGCCGTTTGCACGACAAGGAGCTGCTCTCCGACAGCGAATACTCCCGCTTGGCCGGCGCCTACACGTTCCTGCGGCACGTGGAGCACCGCCTTCAATTTCTCGAAGACCAGCAGACCCACGTTCTACCGGAGAATCCGGAGGACCTCGAACTGCTTGCCCGCAGGTTGCCGGCGGAGGCGGGACGCGAGGTTTGCGCCGCCGCGATGATGGAGACGCTGCACCGTCACCTGGAATCGACCAAGGAGATCTATGAGCGGGTGATCCACGCCCAGCAGCCGATCTACTACTCTTCGCGACCGGATAGTCCGATGGCTGCGGGGCCGGAACCGCAAGCGAGCCGCCAGGATTTCCTCGAGCCCGCGGTCAGCAGCCTGGTGCGGATGATGGACCAGCGCGCACCGGAGCTGGCGTTGCAGCTTTCGCGCAGCCGCCTCCAGCGCGGGGCCAAGGCGTTCGAACAGTTCCTCGACCAGGCCGTGAAACAACCGAAGTGGCTCACGTGGCTGGATTCCGACGCGGCGTTGGCCGGCTGGGTGATCGATCTGTTCGAGGAGAGCTCTCACTTCGGCGACCTGTTGGTGCGGAAGCCGGATCTGATTGAGGAGTTGCACCGCCTCCGGAACGAACCAACCGCGGTCACGGATTACGCCTTCGCCGCCCAGTCTCTGCCCGACATCCACGAACTGCGGCGGTTCTACACCCGCGAGATGCTCCGGATCCAGTGCGAGAGCATCTGCCTCGCCGCGCCCATTTTCGAGACGCTCCGGCGCATGTCGCAGCTCGCCGACACTGCCGTCGCGGCCTCCTATCGCATGGCCGTCGAACAAGCCCTCGCTTCATCCCCGCCCGAGGATCCCCGCTACCAACCAAGAGACCAGATGCTCGTGGTCGCTCTGGGACGTCTCGGCATGATGGAGTTTGACATTGCTTCCGACGCGGACCTGATCTTCATCCTGCCCGATAAAGATGCGCGCGAGATCGCCTTCTGGACCGGGGTCGCCGAACGGCTCTCGCGCCAGATCATGACCTACACGGGCGAAGGCGTCATCTTCACCGTCGACAACCGCCTCCGCCCGAACGGCCGCGAAGGGATGCTGGTTCAAACCGAGCAGAGCTATCGCAAGTACTTCGACACCAAGGCCGAGGCCTGGGAGGGGATCGCGTATATGAAATCGCGGACCGTGGCCGGCAACATCGACCACGGCACGAAGTTCCTCGAAGAGCTCCAGGTGATCGACTGGCGGCGCTACGGGCAGAAGGCCCGCTCCAGGAAGATGCTGTACGACATGAGGATGCGGCTGGAGAAGGAGCAGGGGCCGGAGAATCCGCTCAAGGCCGGCCGCGGCGGCTACTACGACATCGACTTCTGCTTGATGTACCTGCGCCTCAAGGCGGCCGGCATGTTCTTCAAGGTTCTCAACACGCCCGAACGGATCGACATCATCGAGAAGATGGGCCACCTGGAGCGCAGCGACGCCGATTTCCTGCGCGACGCGGCTACTTTCTACCGGGCCGTTGATCACGCTCTGCGGGTCTACTCCGGGAGCTCCGGCGGGCGGCTGCCGCGCACGAAGTCCAAGCTGGACGCGGTGCACCATATCGTCAGCCGCTG
>CAYRPT010000329.1:0-5390 GCA_964425895.1 uncultured Solibacteraceae bacterium
TGAAGGCATGGCTCAGCCAGCGGGACCTGCCGTCTCCGCCGGCCCGCACCTTCCGCCAGTTGTGGGCGGAACGCCGGAGCGGAGAGGCCTTGCGGGAATAACGCCCCCATGTCGCGAGATCATATCCTTCACAAAGTACGGACCGCGATCGGCCGGAGCTCGGGAGAGCCGCCGGAGGAGCCGCCCCCTCTCCTGCTCCGGGCGCCCGACATCGGCCTGGAGCGGCGCCTCGAGCTGTTTACCGCCGAGCTCGGCAAACTGGGCGGCCAGGTGTCCCTGGCGGTTTCCTGTGAGGAGGCGCGTCGCCTGACGGAGCGGTTGCTGGAGGGCAGAAGCGCGGTCGCCTCAAACGCGAAGTTCCTGCGGGAGTGTGGCCTTGCCAGTCTGCCCGGGGTCTTCACCGGTTTCCGCGATGCCGGGGAGCTCCGCGAAGCTGCCGCCTCCTGTGACGCTGGCATCACCAGCGCTGACTACGCGCTTGCCGATACGGGCAGCCTGGTGTTGTTTTCGTCTCCCGAGGAATCGCGCCTCATCTCCCTGCTGCCGCCGCTGCACATCGCGGTGGTCCCCAAAGAACGTCTCCTCACGGGGTTGGACGAGCTGTTTCAGCTTGTCCCGGATCCCGCGGACGCGGCGAGCGCCATGGTGATCATCACCGGGCCCAGCCGGACGGCGGATATCGAGCAGATCCTGGTGCGGGGCGTCCACGGGCCGGGGTCGGTCCACGTGATCTTCGTCTGAGCCGGCGCCACTCTCAGCGCGACCAATCACGGCCCGGCGTCATCCTATACGGGAGTACACTGGTACAACACACACCGAGGAGGGATATTTGATGCCGTTTACCTTGCCCGATCTTCCGTACGGCCATGATGCGCTCGAACCGAGCATCGACAAGATGACAATGGAGATCCATCACGGCAAGCATCACAATGCTTACGTGACGAATCTGAACAAGGCCCTGGAGTCCGCTCCGGACCTGGCGAATGTCTCGCTCGGCGACCTGTTGGCCGGTGAGTGCGCCAAGGTGCCGGAGGCGATCCGGACGGCTGTCCGCAACAATGGCGGGGGCCACGCCAACCATAGCCTGTTTTGGACCATCATGGGGCCGAATGCCGGCGGGGCGCCTTCGGGAGCGCTGGCCGCGGCGATCAACAGCACGTTCGGAAGCTTCGACAGCTTCAAGGAGAAGTTCTCCACCGCCGCCGCCACTCGGTTCGGCTCAGGCTGGGCCTGGCTTGTGTTGGCCGGCGGAAAGCTCGGCCTATATTCGACCGCCAACCAGGACTCCCCCGTCATGCAGGGCCACATTCCGATTCTGGGCCTCGACGTGTGGGAGCACGCCTACTACTTGAAGTATCAGAACCGGCGCCCCGAGTACATCGCGGCCTGGTGGAACGTCGTGAACTGGAAAGCGGTCGAGAAGAACTTCGACCAGAACAAGTAAGGCCCCGGCGAGAGGTCAATGCCGGACATTCCCGGGCGGGCTGCCGGCCGGTTCCGCGACGCGCGGATCCCCGGGGGCCCGCTCGACCTTCTTTATAGTTCGCTCGATCCCCCCGGAGTGGCCGCGGCCTCGGCGACCGCGGCTTCAACCTCCCGCCGGTATTCCGCCAGGTGCTCCGGGGTGTCCGCCTCGAAGCGAAGCACCAGCACAGGTTGCGTGTTGGACGCCCGGACCAGTCCCCAGCCGTGCTCGAACAGCACGCGGACCCCGTCGATCGTGATCACCCGGTGGGATTTCCCGAAGCGCTCCGCCACCGTGGCGACGACGGCGAATTTCCGCTCGTCTTCGCAATCCACCCGGATCTCAGGCGTCGAGACCATTGACGGCAGGCCATCGACCTGGGCCGAGAGCGGCTTGCCGGAGACGGCGACGATCTCCATCAGGCGGCACGCTGCGTAGAGGGCATCGTCGTAGCCGTGGTAGCGATCCGCGAAGAACATGTGGCCACTCATCTCCCCGGCCAGGTCGGCCTTTTCTTCCTTCATCTTGGCCTTGATGAGAGAATGCCCGGTGCGGTACATGATCGGCCGTCCGCCCAGGCGCGCGATTTCGTCGTACATCACCTGCGAGCACTTCACGTCGCCGATGAAAGTGGCGCCCGGCTTCCGGGTCAGGATCTCCCGGGCGAAGATCAACATCAGGTAATCTCCCCAGATCACCCGGCCCTTCTCATCCACGGCGCCGATCCGGTCTGAGTCGCCGTCAAAGGCCAGCCCCATGTCCGCGTTGTGCCGGAGGACAGCTTCGCGGAGCGGGACCAGGTTCTCCTCAAGGGTGGGATCCGGGTGATGGTTGGGAAAGCTTCCGTCCATGTCGAAGAACAGCTCGAGGGCGTCCACGTTCAGGCGGGCGAGGATGCGGCGCATCACCGGTCCCACCGTGCCATTGCCGCCGTCGAGCACGACGCGGATTCGCCGGTCCCATGCGAAGCGCGAGCTCACGTCGTCCACGTAGGGGGGCACGGCGTCGGTCGTGGTCCGGGAGCCGTGGCCGCCAAGCAGGTCGCCGGTATCGATCAGACGGCGAAGAGCGGCGATCGCTTCCCCGTGAAGCGTGGACGTCCCGCACATTGTCTTGAACCCGTTGTATTCCGGAGGGTTATGACTTCCCGTTACCATGACGGCGCCGTCGGACCGGCCGGTATAGGCGGAGTGGTACAGCACCGGGGTGGGGACCGTTCCGAGTTCGACCACCTCGCAGCCGGAGCGCGCGAGCCCAACTGCCATCGCCTCGCTGAGCCTCTCTGAGCTCAGGCGGCAATCCCGGCCGACGTTGACACGCCGCCCCTGGCGCCTTTGCACGTAGGTCCCGATCGCCTGGCCCAGGGTCTCAACATCCGGGCTGGGAAGATCGACATCGGCGACCCCCCGGATGTCATACTCGCGAAAGATGGTCGCTTTCAACATACACCAGTTAAGCTAGCATGCGGGCGAAACGAAGCCAATGAGGGGTCTTTCTCACGCCCGATGAGCCTGCCCGGAGGAGCTGATTCTCGCACAAGGTGAGCCTGAAGGCGCGATGGCCTATGCCGGGTACTGGCAATCACGGTGCGGAACGGCGAAGAGTTGAGCCGGGACTGGACCGGCCCTCGCATGTGCGCTGGGGCAGGCCAACACCGTCGATCCCGCCGGAGAAGTTGTCGGGTTGGATGAAGGGCTGACGGAAGCGCGGCGACAGCACTAGGACACCAGGGATATTAATCGGTCCGGACACTACCTTTTGGGGCACAATGGAAGAAGGGTAGCGGCGGCCTGGAATCGGAATGTCCGCCGGTGTCCACGTCCAAAGCTTGCCCGCGCCGCCGCCGATAGAGGTTGTAATGGTCCGATTTGTCCGATTCGCGCTTATCCTGGCTGTGGCTGCTACGGCGGTGGCCTCCGGCCAGACACTCTCGATTGTTTCCGGGGACGGCCAGATCGTGCTCGAGCAGTTCCGCGCTACGTCGCCGATGGTTGTGCAGGCAGAGGACGCCGCCGGCAACCCCCTCGCCGGCGTAGCGATCCAATGGGCGGCGCCCCCCGGAACAGGCCAGATCGTCGGCGCTTCCGGGGCGACCGGCGTGGACGGCAAGGCCCAGGCGTACTTCAGCGCCGCTTCTTTCGATGATTTTGGCATCGCCATCCGCCAGATTCCGGTGACGGCGACCGCGCCGTTTGCACAGTTGGAGTTCCGGGTGATTACGAGCCGCATCTGGCAGTTGGGCGGGGCGCCGGCCGCGCCGCCGCTCGTCGAACTGCTCGAGCCCGGGTTGGTCGCCCCCCCGCTCGAAGGACAGACGGGCGAGGTCCTGACCGGCGCGGTTCGAGCGCGAATCACCGTTATGGCCCCGCCGCAGACCGGGGCGCCCATTCCGAATGTGGGCCTGCGGATTGTGAGCGCGACGGATCTCCGGCAGCCGGTTCCCGTGTCGTGCAGCGGGCCGAACGGAATGGTGTTCAGCGGCGCCGACGGCTTCGCGCGCTGCGACCTGGTGCTTGGCAGCGAGCCCGGGACTTATCGGGTGGCGGCCTACGTCGGGGAAATGGCGATTACCCCATGGTTTCGCGTGGTGATCGAGAGCGCCGGCCCTGGCGGCGGAGGCGGGGGCGGCGGCGGAGGCGGTGGCGGAGGCGGTGGAACCCCGAACCCGGTTTCGATCACCACTCCCTCTACGCTTCCCGGCGGGACCGCCGGCGTCTCCTACAAGACCACGCTCGCGGCCAGCGGCGGCACGCCCCCCTATACCTGGACGGCGCCCGGCACTCTGCCCGCGGGCCTCACCTTGAACGCGGCGACGGGCGAGATCAGCGGGACGCCGTCCTCCGCGTCCACCAGCCAGTTCAGCGTAACCGTCGCCGATAGCGCCGGCGGGTCCGCGCAACGGACCTTCACCCTCGCCATCAGTTCCGGAGAACCGCCGCCAACCGGATTGACGATCGTCTCCGGCGCGCTGCCGAACGGTGTCACGGGCGAAAGCTACTACGCCGCGGTATTGGTCCAGGGCGGATGTCAGACGCCGTTTAACGCGGCCGTTCTGCGGGTCGCCACGGGCGCTTTGCCTTCGGGGCTGGCTTTGTCGGGTCACGCCATCCGCGGTACGCCGGACCAGGCCGGAAGTTACTTGTTCACGCTGGCCGCGCGAGACGTGTGCGGTACGGAAGTCGAGCGCGCCTATACGATCGTCGTTCAGACTGCCGGCGGACCGGCGCCAGCCCCGCCGGTGGCGGCTGAACCGGGCTCACTGACCTTTGAGGTGATGAGCGCGGGTGCGGCGCCTCCAGCGCGGCTGGTGACCCTCACGTCGGCGAGTCCGGCGGCGTTCTCGTCGACCGTCACCGCCGGCGCCGAGTGGCTTCACGCCGAACCGCCTGCCGGCACGACGCCGGCGACCCTCGCGGTGAGCGTCGGCAACTTCGCGGCGCTGGCCGAGGGAACGCACCTGGGCGAGATCGTGATCCAGCCGGAGGGGACCGGAACCGCGCCGACGCGGATACCCGTGACGCTCATCGTGACGGACTCGCCGCCGGAAGTTCGCATATCGCCGCTTTCGCTGGCGTTTGAGATCCGGCAAGGGGCGCCGCCGCCGACGCAGCAAACGATTTCCGTAGCCAGCACGGGCGCCGAGTTTGATTTCGCCCTCGAGGTGGAGACTGAGGCGGGTGGTGAATGGCTCTTCGCGACGGCGTCCACGGCCCGCACACCGGCCAATGTCTTCGTCGCGGTGAATCCCGTCGGGCTCGATCCGGGGACCTATCGGGGTATGGTTCGCATCCGGCCGGGGAGCGCGGGCATGCCGGAGTCCCAGGTCGTGGTGGCGCTCGAGATTCCGGCGATCGCGCCGTCGGTCGGGCCGGTCGTGAACGCCGCCAGCTTTCTCGAGGGCCCGGTCGCTCCGGGTCAGATCGTG
>CAYRPT010000330.1:0-5390 GCA_964425895.1 uncultured Solibacteraceae bacterium
TGAGGGGCTCAGTCCGTTCAACACCGCGCGGCTCGGTATCACCGCGACGCTCCCTCTGCTCCGTAACCGTGAGGTTGACCGCGAGCGCGCCGGGCTGCGCATCACCAGCAAGCAGGTGGATCTCTCGGGAACCGCCTTCGAAGTGAAGACGATCGACGTGATCGTGCGGGTGCAAGAGGCCTACTGGAACCTGGTGGCGGCACGCCAGAACGTGATCGTCACATCCGAGGCGGTGGATCTGGCCCGGGAGCAATTGGCGCGCACGAAGCGGCAGATCGAGAGCGGGACGCTGGCCGAGGTAGAGCTGGCCGCGGCCGAAGCCGAGTTGGAACGCCGCGTGGACACCTGGTACGCCTCCATCGGACTCGTTACCACCCTGGAGAACGCGCTCAAGTCTCTGATTGCCGGCTCCCGCGAGGAGGCCGTGTGGGATGAGGAAATCGTACCCGTCGAAGAGCGCATGGTCGAGCCGCCGCAAGCCGGTGCGGTTCGGGAAGCCTCCGACACGGCGGTGGCGAAGCGGCCGGAGCTGCGCCTGGTGGACACGCGGAAAGAGGTGAACCAGATCCAGGCCGAGCTGGCCCGGAATCAGACCCGAACCCAGCTTCACCTGGTGGGCGGCTACTCGGTGGCGGGCCTGACGGGAGCGCTCACCTCGATCGGGAACCCGTTCAGCCAGAGCCTCGGCGGCCAGTTCGCCCGCATCAATGAGTTGTCGGAGCTGGCGGGGCTCCCCCCGCTCGAACCTCCTGCCTTCGGTGAGACGCCGCGGGTTCTGCTGGGCGGCTACGGCGCCATGTGGCAGCAAGTGTTCGAGGGACGGTTCCCCACGGCGTTTGCCGGCGTGCAAATCGATTTCACCGCGCGCAACCGCCGGGCCAAGGCCGAGCTCGCCAAGACCGCAGTGGAGGAGCGGCGGCTCCAGCTCGAGCGGCGCCAGGTCGAACAGCGGATCGAGGCCCAGGTGCGCAACGCCTTGCAGGCGATTCAGACCGCGCGACAGCGCATCACGGCCGCGGAAGCCAGCGTCCGGGCGGCCGAAGAGAAGCTGGCCAGCGAGATCCGGCTGTTTCAGACCGGGGAGTCCACCAACTTCCTGGTACTCACCCGGCAGAACGAGCTGGCCGATTCGCGCCAGCGCGCGGTGGTGGCCCGGCTCGACTTCAACAAGGCCGTGGCGCAGGCCCAGCAGGCCATGGGCCTCACGCTCGAGTCCTATCGGATCACCCTCAGTCCTTGATCCGCGGACCTGATTCCGCGGCGATTCTGATAGCCTGAGGTCGATATGCCGAAGCAGAACCTGTCCCGCCGCGGACTCCTTGGCGCCGTGGCCGCTTCACTGCCCGTTAGGTTCTCGCCAGGCCGCGCGGCGGAGAAGGCGCCCGCCCGCGCGGTTCTGGACACCGACACCTACAACGAAATCGACGATCAGTATGCCGTCGCTTACGCGCTGCTGGCCCCGGAGGCGATGCGACTCGAAGCGATCTACGCCGCGCCGTTCCTGAACAGCCGCTCGCGGTCGGCCGGCGACGGGATGGAGAAGAGCTACGAGGAAATCCTCCGCGTTCTCGATCGAATGCGCCGTAAGGACTACAAGGAGGTGTACCGGGGATCACAAACCTTCATGACGGGCGCCGGCCGCCCGGTGGAAAGTCCGGCCGCCGCCAACCTGATCGAGCGGGCCATGAAGGGAGGAGACGGCCGTCTCCATGTGCTCACCGTCGGAGCGCCCACCAATGTGTCTTCCGCGATCCTGCTGGAACCGAAGATAAAGGACCGGATCGTAGTGGTCTGGCTGGGCGGCCAGCCGTATGATCGCCCCAGCGCCCGCGAGTTCAACCTCCAGCAGGACATTCACGCTTCGCGCGTCTTGTATGATTCCGGGGTCAATCTGGTCAACATACCGACCACAAACATCAGCGAGATGCTTCGGACGACGACGGCCGAGCTCGAGCGGTTCATTAAGGGCAAGTCGCCGATCGGAACGTATCTCTTCGACATCTTCGTCGAATACGCCAGGGAGCACAAGCAAGACGACTCGAAGCCCTGGTCGAAGGTGATCTGGGACATCTCGGCGGTCGCCTGGCTGGTGAACGCCCGATGGGTGGAGACGAAGACGGTCCCCAGTCCGATCCTGAAAGACGGCTTCACCTGGGGTCACGATCCGAAGCGCCATCCGGTGACGGTTGCCACCCATGTCGACCGGGACGGAATCTTCGGCGATCTGTTCGCCCGGCTCGTCCGGGCCTAGCCGGCGCCCGCGGTGGACCGGAACCCGGCCGGGGAGGCCTCCATGGTGGCCGCAATTCTCATCTTCTCCGGAACCTACCTGGTGCTCGCCATCGGCCGCCTGCCCGGTTTTCGGGTGGATCGCACCGGCGCCGCCATCATCGGCGCCACGTTGATGATCATCTTCCGGGTGCTTACGCTCGAAGAGGCCTATCGCGCCATCGACTACGACACGCTCATCCTCTTGTTCGGAATGATGATTGTGGTCGCCAACCTGCGGCTCTCCGGCTTCTTCCGGGCGGTGGCGGCGCGGGTCGTGGAGCACGCGCACCGGCCGATCCTGTTGCTCGCCTCCATTGTCTTCGTGTCGGGTTTCTTCTCCGCCTTCTTTGTAAACGACACCATTTGTCTGGCGATGACGCCTCTGGTGCTGGAGGTAACGGCGGCGTTGGGCCGGAATCCCGTTCCGTTCCTCCTCGCGGTGGCGATGGGCTCGAATATCGGCAGCGTGGCCACTATTACCGGCAACCCGCAGAACATGATGATCGGCGCGTTCTCGCGGATCGGCTATGGCGAGTTCTTCGCCGCGCTGTCACCGGTGGCGGTGATCGGTCTTGCGCTCGCCGTGGCCGTGCTGGCCGCCGTTTATTGGAGGGAGTTCCGGCTGGAGGAGCCGGTCCAGCCGCGGTATCCGCGCGTGCGCCTGAACCACGTCCTGATGTGGAAGTCGCTGGTGGTCTCGGCGGCGATGATCGTGTTGTTTTTCACCGGCTGGCCGGTCCCGATGGTCGCGCTGGCGGCCGGGGCGTTGCTGCTCGTGACGCGCCGTGTGAAGCCGGAGAAGGTTTATCACGAAATCGACTGGCCGCTGCTGGTGATGTTTGCCGGCCTGTTCGTCGTGGTCGCCGGCGTCGAGAAGAGCGTTCTCGCCGGCAGAGCCGCGGAAATTGCGTCGCGACTCCAGTTGGACCGCGCCGGGACGTTAAGCGCTGTAACGGCGGTGTTGTCGAACCTGGTGAGCAACGTGCCGGCGGTGCTGGTGTTCAAGCCGTTCGTGGAGCACCTGACGGATCCGAAGAGCGCATGGCTGACCCTCGCGATGGCATCCACCCTGGCCGGGAACCTGACGCTTCTGGGTTCGGTGGCGAACCTGATCGTTGTCCAGCGCGCTCGCACCACGGTAACGATCGGCTTCTGGGAGTATTTCAAGGCGGGCGCTCCACTCGCGGTGCTCACCATCTGGATCGGCGTGATGTTGCTGGGCCAAGTCCGGTAGCTTCAGGGCTTCGCGGGGGAAGGAGTGGTAGAATCGCCATTCGACTGGGCGCGAACGTGACAAGCAAGACCTTCTCTCTGCTCGTGCGCCGTACGCACATGTACCTGGCGCTGTTTCTCGCTCCGTGGGTTCTGATGTATGCGGTCAGCACCATCGTCATGAACCATCGCGAGTTTTTTCATGAGGTCTACGGAGGCCAGCCGGTCGCCTGGGAAACCGAGCGGGAGCTTACATACCAGATCTCCTTCCCCGCGAACATGCAGGTAGAGGCGGCCGGCTCACAAATCCTCACCAGCCTGGGGCTCGACGGATTCCACCAGGTACGCCGGGCGAACGATACCGGCATCTACACGATACAGCGCCATGATCTGCTGAACCCGAGAAGGATCACCTATGATCCGGGGGCGTCGCGGCTGAAGATCGAACGCCAGGTCTTCCGGGCGCCGGTCCTGCTGGAGCGGATGCACCGGCGGCGCGGCTACCAGGAAGGCCACGGCGCCGACAACCTCTGGGCGTTCACGGTCGACTTGATGATCGTGACGCTGGTGTTCTGGGCCGCCTCGGGGCTATGGATGTGGTGGGAGCTGCGTTCGACCCGGAAATGGGGAGTGCTTTGCGCCTCGGCAGGCGCGGGGCTCTTCGCGCTGTTCCTGCTGGCGATCTGAACCGGAAAACGACACGATGACCTTCCAACTGATCAACCGCCGCCTGCATCTCTACCTGGCGCTATTTCTGCTTCCATGGGTGGTGATGTACGGGGTTAGCTCGGTCCCGTTCAACCACAGCAGGACCATGGATGAGTGGTTCGGCAAGGGAGTGGACTTCACTACAGTTTTCGAGCGCCGGTACGACCGTCCTGCCCCGGCCTCCGATGACGATCTCCGGGAGTTCGGAGCGGCGGTGCTGCGGGACGCGGGTATGTCAGGCGCCTTCGGGGTATACCGCGACGGCCCCGGCCGGCTGGTGGTGTACCGCTTCGATTTCGGATCGAGCCACCGCCTCACCTATGACGTAACCGGCGGCACTCTCAAGGCCGAGGAACACCGGATGAAGCCCCACCACTACCTGACGAGCATGCACGCGCGCGGCGGCTTCCAGCAGGAGTCGCCGCTGAACGATGCCTGGGCCGTGGTGGTCGATCTGGTTTGTCTGGCGATGATCGTCTGGGTCGCCTCCGGCCTCATCATGTGGTGGCCGTTGCGCCGCCACCGGGGGTGGGGCTTGGCGGCCCTGGCGGCAGGCGCCGTCTCATTCGCGCTGCTGGTGGTGAAGCTCTGAACCGGGGGGCAAGGAGTGGCTCAGTCAGGCGCGGAGCGCCTCCGGCTTGCGCTCCACCGCCTTCGGCCACCAAACACCGGGAACAAGGAAGTCCTGCCAGGAGAGTTCCAGTTCCTTGGCCATCCGGATCGCGTATTCGCAGCGGCCCAGATCCGCCATGCCGCCGTTGTTCGTGCCGAAGGCGAACTTGCAGCCGGCTTCCTTGGCCAGGCGCAGAAAACGCGGCGAGGGCAGCTTGTAGCGGTTGTTGATCTCGATCGCCACGTGGTTGCGTTGCGCGGCCGCGATCACCTTCCCCCTCCGCTCCTCGGTCCAGAGCCGGTCATAACCGGCGGCGATGGCTTCGGGCAGGAACGTAGGATTCACGTAGATGTCCACGGGCTCGCGCTCGAGAATGCCCACGGCGCGGTCGACGAGAGTCTCCATGAACTCCTGCGGGTCGGCGATGGTGCCAACCTCCTCCGGAATCCAGGTCCGCATGCGGCGCCCGCGGTTGTCGGTCCACGTCATCGAGTCGGTAAAGACGTAATCGAACAACGCGACGGCGCGGCGCGAGAACATCTGGGTCCACTCGCGGCCCTCGGCCTGCATGGCGACGAAGACCGGC
>CAYRPT010000331.1:0-5384 GCA_964425895.1 uncultured Solibacteraceae bacterium
CGGGATAGGAAGCGAACGCGTGCACCGACGAGATGTTGACGATCGATCCACGTTGGCGGCCAAGATGAGGAAGGGCGTACTTCGAGCAAAGAAAGACACCCTTGAGATTGACTCCGACCTGGCGGTCCCAGTCGGCGGAGGTGTAGCCGGGCAGAGTTCCGACGACTTCGATGCCCGCGTTGTTCACCAGTACGTCCAGGCGGCCGAACTCGGCCACCGTTCTCTCCACCGCCGCCGCTACCTGCGCCTCTTCGCTGACGTCGCCCGTCACCACCAGCACTCGGCCCACCTTCCGGAGTGAGGCCGCGGTCGCCTCGGCGGCGGGACCGTTCCAGTCGACCATTGACACCGACCCTCCGGCCTCGAGGAACGCTTCGGCGATCCCGGCGCCGATTCCTCTGGCCGCTCCGGTGACCAGTATCGTTTTGCCGTCAAATCGCATGGAGCTATTTCACCGCATTTCGCCGGCCCGGCGCGAGCGTCTTCCGGTAGTCTCTGACAACCGCGGCGCCAAACAGGGCTATACTCGATCCCAATAGGGGGATGCATGGATATCAACAACGCGCCGGCGAGGCTGGCTCTGGATCGTCTTGACCGGGAACTCGCGGCCCGGTCGGAAGAGTTCGCCAGCGACATGGAATTTGATGATCTTTCCCGCCGCATGCGGCGGCTGCGCGAGCGACTGTTCCGCGACCAGGAAGTGGACGGCGCCGAGCTTGACACACTGTACGCTGAGCTGGAAGCCACGGCGCAACGGTGGAGCGAGCTCGCCGGCGCCAGGGGCATCCCCGTTAGCGGGGACATCGAGGTGTCGCGGCGGTCGTTCCGCACCTATGCCGAAGGCGCCGAGATTCATTTCGAGTATCTGGCCGGGGATAATCGCCGCGGCTACCAGGGTGGGCTGTTGGCCGAGTGGATCCATTCCTCGCAGCCGGCGCCGGTGGCGCGAAAAATCGCGCTCGATCTGGTGACTTCGGCCACACCGGCCATCGCGTGCGCCAAGGCGCAACTGATCAAGGCGCAAGTCAGCCTGGCGGAGGGCGAACGACGTAAGGCGCTCCTCGACCAGATGGAGGCGGCGGTGGATGAGGCAGCCTCCGGCGCCGCCTGGGCGCAGACCGGCCGGTCTCCGGCCTTAACGCGCGAAGATTTCGCTAAGGCCACGGCCTTCTCCTCCGTTGTGGCCGTGGCCCGCACGCGGTTGCCGGAGGAGGTCCGGGAAACGAATGAGATGTTCCCGAACCATCCGCTGCCAGGATGGCGGGAAGAGGTGCGCGGCGCGGTCCGGTCGCTGCTGGACACGCTGTCGCGGCGTGGGATTCTTTTTCTCGATCGGCTCTCCCCATCGCCTGATCCATGCCATGTGGCCGTCAAGCTGGATCTCAATCTCGGGTTCGCGGGACCGCCGTCCGTCTCGGACCCGGCCACGACGGGAGCGGTAATCGCCGAGTTGCTCGCGCGCGCCCGGCCGCGCGGCGTCAGATTGATCTTGACCGTGGGAGACTCGTGCGGGATCGAAAACGCTCCCGTCGGACGAAACGCCCTCGACATCATGCGTGAGACCGGTAATTACCACCACGCCCTCAAGGCCGTCCTGGAGCACATCGAAGAGCACGACAATGATTCTGGCCGGCGGGCCGAAGCGAGGCGGCATCTGGCTCTGCTGAGAGAACTCGAGAACGGCTCGAAGCCGGCGTATCTGGGATCTCCGGCCGACTCGCGCAGCACGGCGGCCGACCTTGAGTCGATCGAGCGCCTGGCCGCGGTGTGCCTGCGGTGCGTCGACTTCGACGAGGAGGGTTTCGTACCGCGAAAGCCAAACCTCGGGCCGCTGGGCCTGGCGGTGTGGGGCACAAGCGAGTTCCACCTCGCCAGGCCGTGGGCGGATGCCGCGTGGCGGGTTCACCTGACGCGCGGGGTCTCGACGCACCTGTTCGCCGGCTGGACGGGCGCTCTGAAAGGGCTGATCGGCCTGCATGCATTGGGTCTGCGTCCGGCGGACCAGGGGATGAACCAGCGGGGGGAATCACCACTCGACGTTTTGCTCGGCGTCATGCACATGGGCGGCGCCTGGGGGGGAATGGCGCGGCGCAGCGGCGTGCACGCGGTTCGGGAACTCATGGGAGAAGGCGGCCCGGTACGGCAGTCCCGCGAGCGGGCGGCCGCGTGCTGGGAGGGCCTGAGGCAACAGAAGGAGTTCCACCGGGGCTGGGTCATTTGGGAGAAGGGGGCGCTGGAGCTGGAGAAGCAGCTACGGCGCGGGCTGCGGGAAGGTGTTACCGAGGTCGAGGTCATGGCGAGGATGCGGGTGCGGAGCCGGGAGCTGCTGGCGGAGGCGGAAAGCGCGTCCCCCGGCTTCCGGGCGGCCCTTTGGAACGCCGTCCACGAGGGCACGCGAGACTTCCTGGTGAATACCTGGAAAGTCCGCCAGCTCCTGCCGCGCGAGATGCGCGACGAGCGGATGGGGCTTCGCATCGGGCTGCTGGCGCAACTACCGTTCCGGTCGGATCTCGTGGTCGAGAGCCTGCCGAAGATCGGTATCGGGGGCGGGCCGGACGCATACGACGAGGTACGCGACGCCGGGATCATCGCGGCCGGCACGGACGAGGCCTCGGTGGACTTGGTGGCGCTCGAGCGAGCGGGCGTACCAGGAAATCCATGGGCATATCACTTCCCGGTTCATGGCGCCCTTCAGTTTGGCGCCGGACCGGCCCGGTGGGAAGAGATCGACATCATCGAGGCCGGCGACGGGGCGGCTTAGGATTCCAGGGGGTGCAGGGGGCGCTCGGCGATCGAGCGGTTTTCGTTCCCCTGTACACTGGAGGAAGCCATGAAGCCGAAGCTCCGCCTCGCTGCGATCACCGACGAATATTCGATGGATCTGGAGCGCGCTCTCGACGCCATGAAGGCCACGGGAATGATGGGCGCGGAGCTTCGGATGGTGGCCGGTAAGAACATCCTGGACCTCTCCGATGACGAGCTGGACCGGGCGATCGATGCGTGCCGCTCGCGGGAGCTCGAGATCGTGTCCATCGCCTCGCCGCTGCTCAAATGCGTGTTGCCAGGGTCCCCGCCCATCGACCCGCGCTTCCATCAGGACGTTTTCGGCGCCGTCCATACGTTCGAGGATCAGCCGCGGCTGGCCGACCGGGCGTTTCAGGTGGCTCGCAAGGCCGGCGCCCGCATCCTCCGTGTCTTTTCGTTCTGGCGCACGGTGCAGCCCTTCGAATGCCATGAAGGCATCCTGAAGGCACTGGGGGACCTCGCCGGCCGGGCCGCGGGTGAGGGCCTCGTCATCGGCCTCGAAAACGAACACGCCTGCAACGTCGCCACGGGCGAGGAATCGGCGGTGATCCTCAATGCGCTGCCGCACCTGTCGCTCAAGCTGGTCTGGGACCCGGCGAATGCGTTGGTGGCCGGGGAGGAGCCGTTTCCGCACGGATACTCGAAGCTTCCGAAGGAACGCGTCGTTCACGTGCATGCGAAGGACTGCCGCATGGACGGCTCCCAACCGGACTGGGGCCCCCTTGGCACGCGATCGGTAGACTGGCGCGGGCAGATCGCCGCATTGCTGGCCGACGGCTACCAGGGCTACCTCAGCCTCGAAACCCACTGGAAGGGCCCGAACGACGACAAATTCCAGGCGAGCTGGATCTGCGGCTGGAATCTGCGGGGTCTGGCGGCCGTCTGAGGCGGAGAAAGAAGAAGCCTGTGCGCTCGTGCTCAGCGTCGCGCCGCGGCGATTTCGCTGCGACGTTCCCGGCGGCGCCGCATCTAAACGGGGATAATGAAGCCCAAGGAGGGAACCGTGCAAGAAGAAACGAGAAGAGCTTTCGTGAGCCGGGTTGGGTTGGCGGCCGCAACCGTCTCCAGCATCAAAGGGGTCCAGGGTGCCGAAGCGCCGCACAAGCTGCCTTCCCTGCCTTACGCGTTCGACGCGCTGGAACCTCACATCGACGCCAGAACCATGGAGATTCACCATGGACGCCACCACGCCGCCTATGTCAACAATCTAAATGCTGCGCTCTCGAAGCATCCTGAACTGGCCGGCAAGACGATTGAAGACCTCATTCGCGGCCTGAATTCCGTTCCCGAGGCGATCCGTACGGCGGTCCGCAACAATGGAGGCGGCCACGCGAACCATACGCTGTTCTGGCGGATCATGGGTCCGGCGAAGGCGGGTTCCGCGCCGGCCGGCGAGCTGGCCCAAGCGATCGCGTCCCGGTTCGGGGGCGTCGACAAGCTCCACGAGGAGATGGCGAAGGCCGCGATGGGCGTCTTTGGCAGCGGCTGGGCGTGGCTGACGGTGGACGCTGGCAAGCAGTTGCGCGTCGAATCCACGCCCAACCAGGATAGTCCCCTGACGGCGGGCCGGACTCCGATTCTTGGGATTGACGTGTGGGAACACGCCTATTACCTCAAGTATCAAAACCGCCGCGCCGATTACGTCGGCGCGTGGCGGAATGTCGTCAACTGGGACCGCGTGAGCGATCTATACGCCGCTGCTGTGCGGTAGCGACAGGGGATCCGAACTCTCCTCAGGGTCACGCTCCGGCCGCATCTCGACCTGGTACTCCAGCTCCTGCTGGGTGCCCGCCGGTCCGCGGAACGTACCGGTGACCGGGGCTGCGTCCCGGTGACTCGCGGCGGCGGCTACCGCCACCAGGCGATCCGATACCGCAAGGCCGTGCGAAGGATCATATCCGCGCCATCCGCCCCCAGGAAGGTACACTTCCGCCCAAGCGTGCATCTCCCGGTGCTCCCGCTGACGATCCGCCATCTGGTATCCGCTTACGAAGCGGGCCGCGAGTCCGAGGGTGCGGCAACATTCCACGAACAGGACGGCCAAGTCGCGGCAGGCTCCCACTCCGCGGGTCAGAGTTTGCGAAGCGGCCTGCGGCTCTCCCTCCGGCCGCACCTCGTGCCGCACGGTCCGGTAGATGGCATCGCTGAGCCCGGTGAGAAATCGCAGGGTATCTCGACCGGCGGCGCTTGCCAGGGCGCCGGCGAACTGCCGGACGTCCGAGCCGCCGTCGCCTGCCGCCAGGTACGGCTGCAGACGACTCGGGAGGTCCCCGGCGTAGCGGGCGGGCAGCGTTCCCACCCCCGGGTCTGTCATCAGGTAATCGAACGGATTGGTGCGGAGCGTCTCGACGTCAGACCATGTGGAAATGGCGAGCGATGCGGTCTGGCCCTCAAACCACGCCTGGCTGATGCTGTTTGCTTCGGCGTCCAGGCACGCCGTCAGCAGTGAAGGCCGGGGGACAACCTCGATGCGATATTCGATGAGGCGCTGGGCCCCGTCCGACCGGGGGTGAAGGCGGATGCTGTGCGGCTCAAGAAACACGGGCCGGTCATAGGTGTAGATGGTGCGATGGTGGATG
>CAYRPT010000332.1:0-5382 GCA_964425895.1 uncultured Solibacteraceae bacterium
CCTCCGATATCAACTCGTCCTGGTTGGAAGGCGCCGGCTTCGAGCTGAGCGAACCCATTTATGACAACCTCGACCCGAATTTCGAGGTGGCCTATGCCGACGCCATGGCCGGAGTCCTGGGGTTGATCGCGGAAACGAATTCGCTGTGGAACTATGACCTTAACGGGAATGTGTTCCCTGTGGGTCAGGGCGTCCTCAGGAACTTCGCGCAGAACCAGTATGAAATGTACATCCAGGATGCGTGGCGCGTGAACCGCGCGCTGACCATCACGGCCGGGGTGCGGTGGAACCTGGCGCCGCCCATCCACGAAGCCGACGGCTTTCAGGTTTCGCCGGTTCCCTCGCTGGGTGATTGGTTCAACCGGCGGGGACAGTTGATGCAGGAAGGGAAGTCCCAGGCCGAGGCCGGGGAGATCGAGTACGTGCTGCGCAGCGACCCGCGCGGCCGGCCGATGTACCCGTACCACAAGAGGAATTTCGCTCCGCGGCTGTCGCTCGCTTACTCGCCGCAAGCAACGGACGGATTCTGGGGCAAGCTGTTCGGCGGCCCCGGCAAGACCGCCATTCGCGCCGGTTTCGGCATGTTTTACGATAACTTCGGCCAGGGGCTGATGCGGCTGGCGAACTCCACGGCGCTCGGGCTTTCCACCCAACTGACAAACCCATCCTCGGAACTGAGCGCCTCCACCGCGCCGCGTTTCACCAGCGTCGACAACATTCCGGAAGAACAATTGCAGCCGGCTCCTCCGGGAGGTTTCCCGCAAACCGCCCCGAACGCTTTCGCGATCACCAATAGCATAGACGATACGATCAAGCCCCCCTATTCGATGGCGCTCAACTTTTCGATCGGGCGGGAACTCCCGCGGGATTTCTTCATCGAAGCCTCCTACGTCGGCCGTCTCTCGCGCCGCTCGCTCATCCAGCGCGACTTGGCCATGCCGGCCGATATCACCGACCCGCAGAGCGGCCAGACCTATTTTGAAGCCGCCAAGCAGCTTGCCCGGCTCGCCAAGGCCGGTACGCCCATCGAGGACGTCCAGCCCATCGCGTTCTGGGAGAACATGTTCCCCGACTCGGCCTTCGACGGCTTCACCGCCACGCAGAACATCTATGATCTGTACGCGGCCTTCGCGCCGGACTACACGTTTGCGCTTTACTACATGGACGCCCGGGGGCGGCCCTACCCCTCCCGCAGCCGTCTCGGCCGTTACGCGTTCTTCAACCAGCAGTACTCGGCGCTCGCGGCGTGGAGCTCCATCGGCGGTGGCAACTACCACGGCGGCCAGCTCACCCTGCGCAAGCGGTGGAGTAGCGGCTACCAGTTCGACCTGAACTACACGCTGTCCAAGTCGATCGACCTCGCCTCGAACGCGGAGCGCGTGGGCGAGTTCGATGGCTTCTTAGTCAACTCGTGGTCGCCGCACCAACTGAAGGCCGTGTCCGATTACGACATGCGCCACCAGGTGAACGCGAACTGGGTGGCCGAGCTTCCTTTCGGCCGCGGCAAGAAGTGGGGCGCCGGCTGGAGCCCGGCCGCCGATGCTGTTCTTGGTGGTTGGCAGCTCTCCGGCTTGTGGCGCATGACCAGCGGGATGCTGGCCGCCGGTGTTTTTAACGGACGCCAATGGCCAACCAACTGGAATGTTACCGGTTTCGCCAGCCAGACCGGGCCTTCTCCGGAGCAGGGCGTGTACAAGAACGCGCCGGCCGTGGCGGGGAATCCCGGCCCCAACATTTTCCCGGATCCCGGGGCGGCCATCGAAAGCTGGGAGCCGTCTTTGCCTGGCGAGAGCGGCCAGCGCAACGGTGTCCGCGGCGACGGCTTCTTCACCCTGGACATGGGGCTCGCCAAGTGGTTCAACATGCCCTGGGAAGGCCACCGGATGCAGTTCCGCTGGGAGGTGTTCAACACCTTCAACACCGTCCGCTTCGACCCCTACGATGCCAGCCTGACGCTGTCCGACACCGGCTCGTTCGGCAAGTATCAGTTCACCTCGACCAAGCCGCGGGTCATGCAATTCGCGCTGCGATACGAGTTCTGATCGGGCGCAAGAAAGAAACGACGGGCCGGTCGGCGAGACCGCCCGTTCCACACACCCGCTGTGGAGCACGCCCACCGTGGAGCGCGCCGCTAGGCGTGCCACGCCGGCAGTCATGCCGGCGGAATCAGACCAAACCGCCGCTCGCCGTCCGGCGTGCAGCCCGCCCGGCGGCCCCCTGTCGTGAGGCAGGGCGCTAGGCCTGGTCCATGGCCCGCAAGAGACTGGCAATGAACACCCTCGTCACCGGCGGCACGGGCTTCGTGGGTGGGGCGATCGTCCGGGAGCTTCTCGACCGGGGCCACGCCGTCCGCGTCCTGGCACGCCAGACGAGCGTCACCGCGCCTCTCGAGACCGCGGGTGTGGCCATCGCCCGCGGCGACCTACTCGACTTCGATTCACTGGTCCGTGCCCTCCAGGGCTGCGACACGCTCTTCCATGCCGCTGCTATCTACGACACGTGGATTCCCGACCAAGAACTGCTCTTCCAGACGGAGGTGCAAGGCACCCGGAACGTGCTCGAGGCCGCACTGGCGGCCGGCGTCGAGCGCGTCGTTTACACCAGCACGGCCGCCTGCATCGGCGAAGGTCGTGGCGAGACCGGAACCGAAGCCACGCCGCACCGGGGCTACTTCCTCACTGCGTACGAGGAGAGCAAGTTCCGCGCCGAACAGGTCGTCCGGAGCTACCTCACCCGGCTGAAGATCGCGATCCTCAACCCCGCGGCCGTGCTCGGTCCGGGCGACCGGAAACCCACCGGTCAGGCGATCATCCACGTGCTCAACGGTAAGCTTCCGGCCCTGTTCGATGGAATGCTCACCTACGTTTACGTGGATGACGTCGCCCGCGGGCACGTCCTGGCGGCGGAACAGGAGCGATGGGGCGAACGGTTCATCCTGGCCGCGCGCACGCTCTCAAACGGTGAGCTCTTCGACATCGTCTGCCGGCTGGGTGGAGTTAGGAAACCCCCTACGCTGCCGGGCTTCCTTGTGGGGCTGTTCGCGGACGTCCAGGAACGGCGCTCGCGCCGCACCGGCGTTCGCCCTTTGCTTGCCCGCGGCTCCTTTGATATTGCCCGCCACGGTTTCCGTGCCGACGGCTCCCGAGCAGCGCGCCAGCTCGGCCTCGTCTACACACCCATCGAAGAGGGCCTCCGGGCGGCGATCCAATGGTATTGGGAGCAGGGATTGCTCACCCGGAAACCCGCCTGCTCGGCGTAGCGGCCGCCAACGCGCCCTTCAAAACGTCCGCCAGTAGCTCCGGAGACTGTCGCGGTCTGGTATCGGCAACCTCTCAGCCGACGGCGGCAAGGCCGGGAATGCCCCGTGGGGCTCGCTCTGATACCAATAGCCCACCGACGACACATCGTTGGCGTGCACGTTGCCGTGCCCGGCCTCGATGGTGACTTTGATCGACCGGCTGAACATCACCGGGTCTTCAATGTGGTAGCGGTACATCGTCCACTTGCCCGAGTACGGCGCCGGGCCGGCAGTGGGGCCCGCCAGCGAGATCCCGTGATACGGCATCGAGTTGTGGCCGCCGGGATAGCCCCAGGCGGCACAGAAGTAGTCCTCCGTGCCTGTGCCGGCGAGCGAAGGCGATGTCTCGCCGTCGATGAAGATCATGTCGTCTCCCTCGCCGAACCAGCCGAAGTCCTTGATTGGGTTGATATGGTCCACCGAGAGGTTGCAGCCCACGTAGTGTCCCCGGCCGGTCGCCTCCAGAATCACGTAGTTGCCCTTGCCGTCCAGGTTCACTACGTCGTTCGTCTTGGCAAAGCCCGCCGTCTGGCCCAGGTCCATGCTCGCCCGTGTCGGGTTCTGCCGCCGCCACTGCGCGTGGAAGCGAAGCGCGTCGCCGGCCATGCCGGAGTAGCTCTCGTAGTCCGCATAGAAGTAGAGGGAGCGGATGGGCTGCTCGCCCTGGTTCTCCACCGTCAGGCGCGCGCCGTCACCGAATGGCATGGGGAAGAAGCAGTTCATCGCCGCGCGGTTCGAGGTCTCTGCCCCTCCGCCGGTCACCATGTTGAGCGGCAGCGACCAGTAGTTCGACACGCGCGCGTGGCCTACCCCGAAGAAGTCCCCCACCGGCGACTCCACACTCGGCGACGCTTCACCATCCCAGTACGCCCGGAGGACGATGCGCCGGAGGTAGTGCGGTTCCTCATCCGCAATCGTGATCCAGATATGCCGGATGCAGCCTGCTCCCTGGATGTCGGCGATCGTCGCGGTCGAGCCGGGCGCCACCTCCACCCGGTCCGCGTTCTGCCCGGTCCGGTGCCAGCTTGAAGACCGGCGGCGGACGCCCTGTCGCGCCAGAAACAGGCTGCCCAACCCACTGGGGTTGGGCCCCGATACGGCGGCCGGAGCGGCGGCGGCCGGCCGGGCGGCGGCGGCTCCGGCGAGCAGCCCGCTGTAGCTCAGAAACCGGCGGAAGAACTGTCGTCGTTGACTCGGCATAGAATGATCTCCTTGGGACCGTTTCGGTTTCCGAGTGTAGCACCGCCCGCCGCGGCGCCGGCGGATTCTGGAGCGTTCATGGCTAGAGTCAATTTCCTCATTGGTGAAGTGAAGATCGAGGCCGAGCTGCGCGATACGCCGACAGCGCGGGCGGTGCTCGCGGCGCTGCCCCTGGAGTCCACCGGCAGCTATTGGGGCGGCGAGTTCTACTTCAGCGTTCCGGTGGAAGCCGCGGCGGAGCCCGATGCCACCGACGTCGTGGAACCGGGTACCGTGGCGTACTGGGTCGCCGGCCAATGCCTTTGTCTGTTTTGGGGTGCAACACCGGCCAGCCGTGGCGGCGAATGCCGCGCCGCCAGCGCGGTGAACCTCGTCGGAGTCATCCTCAATAAGAGCGATCTAGCCTCGCTCCGGGCCCGCCAGGTGCGCGTCGAGGCCGTGTGACCATCGAGGCCGGCGGCCGCGGGTCATGCCTGAATCTTGGTGAGCGTGATCTTCCGTACCCGCACCGGCGAGGATCTGTCGTCCTCCGGGAGCCCCAGGCTGATGACGTTGTTGTCGCCGCCCACCTGAATCGCGCCTTCGAATTTCTTGGTGACGAAGCGGCCGCCCGTTCCCTCGACCTTGATGTCCACCTTGCTTTCCTCCGGGCGGTTGCGCGGACCCGTGCTCACGCGCAGCAGGCTCCCCGCGGCCGCGTTCTCGCAGGCGTACTCCACCTCCACGGTGAAGTTTCCGTTCAGCGCGCCGTAGTTGTACCAATAGAGTTCGTTCGTCTCGCTCTCGAACTTGCGGAAGTTCGTCGCGCTCATGGATGTGAAGTCGTAGCGGATCTCTTCGCCCCGAAGCCGCGCGATCCAGGCGTACAGGTCCAGCCGGTCGGG
>CAYRPT010000333.1:0-5376 GCA_964425895.1 uncultured Solibacteraceae bacterium
GGCCGCGGCGTACTTGGCGCCCGCCTCGGCGAACAGCCGGTCGGCCTCCTCCCCAGCCTTCGTCTTCGCCTGATCGGAAAGCGCGTTGCCCCAGTTGTTGAGCGCTTCGAGCCTCGCTTCCGGCCGCTGTGCGGCAAACGCGTAGAGTTGCCGCCTTGCCCTCCAGGTGCGGTCATCGGGCGGCGCCGTTAGATTGCCAAGTTGCGCCAACAGCGGCCAGCCCACCGATGGTTCCTGTGGCGCCAGCCGAAGCACGCACGAGATCGCGCCGGCCAGATCCCGAGACTCGTTCCACAACTCACCGCTGCGCCGCGCCAGGCGCTGGGGATCGTCGCTCACTTGCGCCGTCACCCGGATGGCGAGCCGGCGGTACTCCCCCGCGAGGTACTCTTCTGGGTAGTCGCGCACGAAGACGCTCTCGATCAAGGCCATTTGCGGGTGATAAGAAAGGGGTAGCGGCTTGATGCCGAGCAGCCCTTCGAGTTCCTTCAGGCGCTCCCGCTTGTAGGCGATCTCCCCGGCCGGCACCGGGCTCGCGACCACGATCGTCGGCTTCGGCCCGAGGCTCGGGCTGTCCGTCTCCTCCGGGGATGATTCATCGGCCTCATCCCACGGCTCGCCGTGCGCGCGCCGCGGCTCGGGCTTGATCCCCGCCTCGTTCAGGAACAGCAGGGTGCCGTGGACGTTCTGGTCGTTCAGCCCCGTCATCACCACCAGGCGGTCCGCGAGCGGCCCCACGCACAGCCCGCCGATCTCGGTGATCCCCGTCCGGCTGTCCACCAGGACATAGTCGTAAGGAGCCGAGACTGGCGGCTCGAACTCCTCGGTGCCGAGGGGCCGGTGCTCGAAGCGCTGGGCCTTGATGTAGTGATGGAGCAGGCGGCTCAGGTCGATCAGCCGCTCCCGCGGCAGGTCCTTCAGGCCCAATTCCGCTTGCCGCTCCAGGTAGTCGCGGTCAAGATCGGTTCCCAGAACATCGAGCCGTCCAGGGAGCCCGGCCCGCGGCCGCAGGGCCTCCAGTTTCCCCTCCGCCACCGCCCGCGTGTAGTTCGAAACGGGCGGCAGACGGCGCGCCGTCTCGGGGATATCGCGCGCGGCCGGCAAAGCGCCCATGGCGTCCGCGAGCAGGCTCAATATGTCTTTCGGGTGCTCCGCGGCGGAGGGGGAAAGCTCCCCGTGCCGGTGGAGAAACCCGCTGATTCCGGGCGCTTCCAGGTCCATGTCCACGACCAGGACGTGCCGGCCCCACCCCGCCAGCGTGTATGCCGTGTTGAGCACCGCGAGGCTCCGGCCCACCCCGCCCTTGAAACTGTAGAAAGTGAAGATGTAGGGGAAGGGCATTGGGTTCAGGCGATAGCGGTAGCGCGGAGCTCCGCGACCTGCTTCATCGGCCGGCGCTGGATTCCAAGGGTGTGGACTGGCGGCGTTTTGCCGTCGGGAAGGCGGGCGTAACAATCCACAAGGAGAATGAAGAGCCTGTCCTCGAGGACAGGCGCGGCGAGCTCCGCCATCAGGCGCTCACCGCTCGGGTTGCCCTGGATCCGCCGGATGGCGGCCTTGATCGCGAATGGCTCCACCCGGCGGTCGTCGGCCGACGCCGCCACACCGGAGAGGCGTTCCGCGAGCTCGATGTCTCCTCGCCTCAGGGCGGCCTCCGCCCGCTCGATGCTCCCGGTGGCAATCCGTCCGAGAGCGTCTTCCGCGACGCCGCGGGGCTCGTAGCGCCACGCGAACGTTTGGTCCACCCAAAGCTCGTGCGCGGGGCGGGCCGGGATGGACGCGTCGAAAAGCGTGATCTCCCGCCGCGCACGCAAGTCCTCGAGTTCCGCCGGCCCGACCTCGGCCGCGTTGCAGAGATATCCCCCATTGAAAGAGTAGGGCGGCAGGAGCAGACGCCCGGGCTCGGCCCTGACGCGGAACACCGGGGGGACGACCGACGGCAGCATTGTCTCCTTGAGAACCTCCGCATACCCGACGATCTCCAGGTCTTCAACGTGCCAGGGCGTATTCATGACCAGCGGCTCACCCAAGTTTCCCACGAATGTAGTCCACGCACGCCCGGCGAAGCGCCTCGAAATCGTCCCGGCGGGCGACATTGAACGAAACCCGGTCCACTGCCTCGCGCTCGCACCACTCGAAGAGCCGGTTGATCGCCGGGTCGGCCGCGATGCGCCCCCGGGGCGCAAAGGCGGCCTGTAAATGGGCGCCGCGAACCCAGACTTGTTCGGGAACACGAACCTCGTGCGTCCAGCGGCGGCTGTCGCCCCCGGTGAGGCCGATCGGACCGGGCCACCGCGGCTCCGAGCCCTCCACGTAGTCGAACGGGGAGCCGAACAGAAGGCTGAGCGAGAGCTCGAGGTAACGCCGGTGATCCGGCGCCGGCAGTTCGTGGCGCGCGAGGAAAGCGAGCGGCGTCTCAGCCGGGCCGGGCCGCGTGAACACGCGCAGCAATCCCCCGGAATCGAACGGGCTCGCCGCGCCATCCTCCCGGTGCTCCTCTTCCAAGCTCCGGGCGAACAGCAGCCCGCACGCGGTGCTCGGATACCGGAAGGGCGCGAGGTAGAAGAAAACGGAACCGGCGGTGCCCATCAGCGACTCGACCGTGTTCGGGTCCGGTGCGGCCCCTCTCATGGCGGCCAGCCGGTTCGCGGAAACCAGCATTCCCGACCGGCAGATCGCGGAGAACGTGTCAGGCGTCGCCGAGTTCGCCAGATAGAGCGAACCGGCCAGCCGGCGAGCCTCCGCACGCGGCGGGTTCGGGACGGCGCTACCGTTCTTGTTGGCATACTCCTCGAGGTTCCGGAGAAGCTGCTCGAGATTGCGTTCCCGCAGGAGGCGGCTCACGTGGCGCGGACCTTCCCGTCCGACAGGTGTAGCTTAACACGGCCGCCGCGGGCGACGATATTCGCCCTCGCCCGCCTCAACGGCCGGCCGGCGTCGTGATACGGTGAGGAGGTTGACGCGCCGGAGCCGGCCGTGGCCGCGGGCCGCGGCGGTGCGAGTGCGGGAGTCGAGGCGGCTGGAGAAATGCAGCACCCGGAACAACCCGTCGGCAGCGACCGCCTCATCGTCGTTTCGAACCGTCTTCCCGTTACGCTGCGGCGCCAGGAAGGCGGGTGGCGCGTGCAGCCCAGCTCCGGCGGGCTGGTCACGGCGATGGAGCCGATCCTGCGCCGGACCGGCGGTCTCTGGGTCGGCTGGCCCGGCGATGCCTCGGCCCTCGACGAAGCCGAGCAGCAGCGCATCCTCGACGGGTGGAGCGGCCGCGAGAAATACGTCGTGGTGGGATTGCCGGCGCGAATCGCCGAGCTTTACTACGAAGGCTACTGCAACCAGACGATCTGGCCGCTCTTCCACTACTTCCCATTGCTTCTCGTCTACGATCCCCGGGCGTGGGAGGCCTACGTCGAGGCGAACCGGCGGTTCTGCGACACTCTGCTGCGGCACATCCGGCCCTCCGACTTCATCTGGATCCACGACTACCAACTGATGCTGCTCCCCCTGATGGTGAGGGAGGCGATGCCCGAGGCCCGCATCGGTTTCTTCCTTCACATTCCATTTCCATCCTCGGAGCTGTTCCGTCTCCTCCCCGGACGCGAGGAATTGCTGCACGGACTGCTCGGAGCCGACCTCGTGGCCTTCCAGACGCACGGCCATCTCCAGCACTTCCGCTCGTCGCTGCTGCGCATCCTGGGCCTCGAAAGCCAGCTCGACAATGTCGACGCCGGCGGCCGCGCGGCGCACCTCGAGGCACTGCCGATCGGCATCGCCCCGGGGGAGTTCCGCGGGCTCCTGTCCGCGAGCAAGGAGACGCGCGAGTACCTTGGCGAGTACCGCCGCCGTTTCGAGGGCCGGCGGGTCCTCTTCGCGGTGGACCGGCTGGACCACACCAAGGGCATCCCCGAGCGGCTGCGCGCCTACCGGCGCCTGCTGCTCTCATCCCCGGAGCTGCGCCGCCGCGTCGTGCTCATTCAGGTGGCCGTCCCCTCGCGCGAACGGGTCGCCTCGTACGCGCGTCTGCGGCGCGAGGTGAACGAGTTGGTGGGGGAGATCAACGGGCAGTTCGCCACGCCGGAATGGACCCCCGTTGTCTACCTGCGGCGCGGCATCTCGCGCCAGCAACTGGTGGCGCTGTACCACCTAGCCGACGTCGGATGGGTCACGCCGCTGCGCGACGGCATGAACCTGGTGGCCAAGGAATACGTGGCTACCAACGCCGGCGCCGGGGTGCTGGTGCTGAGCGAGCTGGCGGGCGCCGCCGCCGAGATGGGCGAGGCGCTGCTCGTCAACCCGTTCGACGAGGAGCGCGCCGCCGCCACGGTCCGGCGCGCCCTGGAAATGCCGGAGCCGGAGCGCCGCTCGCGCATGGAGGCGCTGCGCCGCCGCGTGGAGAAGAACAACGTCTATGCCTGGGGCGACCGGTTCCTCGCCGGTCTGGCCAAGGCGTCCGCTGGCCGCACCCAGCACCTCGTGGGCCAGCCGCCGCTGCTCGACCGGAGGGCCGTCGCCGCGGCTTACAGGGCCGCGGCGCGCCGCCTGTTGCTCTTCAGCTACGACGGCACGCTGGTGCCCGCCAGCGGCTCGCCGGAACAGGCGGCTCCCCCGCAGGAGCTGCTTGAAATGCTGGCCGCGCTCTCCGCGGACCCGGCCAACCTCGTCGCCCTCGTGACCGGCCGCCGCCGCGACGACCTCGAACGGTGGTTCAGCGCGCTGGGAGGCCTCTGGCTCGCCGCCGAGCACGGCGCGTTCCTGCGCCCGCCCGGACGGCGGGAGTGGCTCTCCCTTTACCCGATCCGCGCCGGCGACTGGAAGCCGCGGCTGCTCGCGCTGCTGGAGCACATGGTCGAGCGCGCCCCGGGCAGCCTCGTCGAGGAGAAGGAGAACTCCGTCGTCTGGCACTACCGCATGTCGCACCCCGAGTTCGCGGAGTGGCTCGCCGCCGAGCTGATGGGCATTCTCGAAGGAATGCTCGCCGATACGGAAATGAACGCCGTTAAGGGCCGGAAGTACGTGGAAATCCGGCCGGTGTGGGCCGACAAGGGCCGTGTGGTGTCGCACCTGCTCGGCACCTGCCCCGTCTGCGACTTCGCGCTTGCGGCCGGCGACGACCGCGTCGACGAGGAGATGTTCAGCCAGCTTGACGCCGACGCCTGGACGGTCCGGGTGGGCAAGGGCGACACGCGGGCCCGCTTCTATGTTCCGGACCCGTCGCACATCCGGGACCTGCTCCGCCGGCTCCTGTATGCCGGGCCGCTCGACGCCTGACGGCCCGCACCCTTATGTGGCGGGAAGCTGCCGGCAGGCCGCGGCCAGGATCGTGAGGAACCGGCCCACCTCCGCGACGTCTTCCAAGGCATATCCGGCCGCCGTCGGGCG